>NZ_JASCPM010000019.1:0-79435 GCF_029960215.1 Pseudomonas sp. PS01301
GGCTCTGCCCGCGAACGGGGCGCCGCGGTGTGTCAGAGGTACCGCAGCGCTTGTTTCGGGCAGAGCCCGCTCCCACAGGGGGCTGGGGTGCGTCAGAGGTATCGCAGCGCTTGTTTCGCGGGCAGAGCCCGCTCCCACAGGGGGGCTGGGGTGCGTCAGAGGTATCGCAGCGCTTGTTTCGCGGGCAGAGCCCGCTCCCACAGGGGAGCTAGGGTGTGTCAGGTGTATCGCGGCGTCAGCAGGCGGCGGCGATGGCCTCGCCCAAGGCGCGGGTGGTACCGGTGCCGCCGATATCGGCGGTAAGGGGCGCCTGTTCCGGGCCCATGGCCAAGACCTTTTCGATGGCCGCCAGAACCGCCGCACCTGCTTCCGGATGGCCGAGGTGTTCGAGCATCATGGCGCCGCACCAGATCTGCCCGATCGGATTGGCCACGCCCTTGCCGGCGATGTCCGGCGCCGAGCCGTGCACCGGTTCGAACAGGCTGGGGAAGTTGCGCTCCGGGTTGATGTTGGCCGACGGCGCAATACCGATGGTGCCGGTGCAGGCCGGACCCAGGTCGGAGAGGATGTCGCCGAACAGGTTGCTGGCCACCACCACATCGAACCAGTCCGGATGCAGCACGAAGTTGGCCGTGAGAATGTCGATGTGGTACTTGTCGACGTTGACGTCCGGGTACTGCTTGCCCATTTCGGCCACGCGTTCGTCCCAGTACGGCATGGTGATGGCAATGCCGTTGGATTTGGTCGCCGAGGTCAGGTGTTTCTTGGGTCGGCTTTGCGCCAGGTCGTAGGCGAACTTGAGAATGCGGTCCACGCCAACGCGGGTCATCACCGTTTCCTGGAGAACGATCTCGCGGTCGGTGCCGGGGAACATCTTGCCGCCCACGCTGGAATACTCACCTTCGGTGTTCTCGCGCACCACCCAGAAATCGATGTCGCCGGGCTTGCGATTGGCCAGTGGTGCCTTGACCCCAGGCATCAAGCGGCAGGGACGCAGGTTGACGTACTGGTCGAACTCGCGGCGGAATTGCAGCAGCGAATCCCACAGCGAAACATGGTCGGGCACCACATCGGGCCAGCCCACGGCGCCGAAGTAGATCGCGTCGTAGCCCTTGAGCGTCTCGAACCAGTCATCGGGCATCATCTTGCCGTGGGCCAGGTAGTAATCGGCACTGGCAAAGTCGAACCAGTCCCACTGCAAGTGCAGGTCGTGGCGGGCGGCCACGGCGTCGAGCACGCGAACCCCTTCGGGCATGACTTCCTTGCCGATGCCGTCACCGGGGATCACCGCGATCTTGTAAGTGGACTTGCTCATGCTGCACTCCAGTCATTGATGCATGTCATTGATGCATGGGTTGATGAACCTGTGGACTCAGTGTAATCAGTGTTCAAGGATTAATAATTGGCCTGCCGGTTAAGCCATTCTTAGATTCAGGTAAACAATCCATGAGCATGATCGATGACCTGAGCTTCTTTCAGCAGGTGGCGACTCGCGCCAGCCTGACCGACGTCGCGCGCCACTTGGGTCTTTCACTGCCGGCGGTGAGCAAGCGTCTGAGCCAGCTGGAGCAGCGCCTGGGCGTGCAGTTGCTGCAACGCACGACGCGACGCTTGTCGCTGACCCCCGAAGGCGAGCTGTACCTGGAGGGCGGGCGGCCGATTTTGCGCCAGCTCGATGAACTGGAAAGTGCGCTGGGTACGCGTCAGCCGACTCTGCATGGCCGGTTGCGGATCAATGCCACCCTGGGCTTTGGCCGCAGGCACCTGGCCCGGGTGGTCTCGGCATTTGCACGCCTGCATCCTGAATTGGAGGTTTCCCTGGAGCTGAGCAGCCAGCCGATGAGTCTGCTCGACGATCAGTTCGACCTGGGTGTGTTCATGGGCGAGCCGCCCGATTCACGGCTCATCGCCATCCGTCTGCTGGAGAATCCGCGGGTGCTGTGCGCGGCGCCCGGATACCTTGAGAACATGCCTGCACCGACCCAGGTGGCCGATCTGGCGGCGCACAATTGCATCGTGCTGCGCCAGTTTGGCAGCGATTACGCCATCTGGCGCTTTCACAAGGACGGCCGCGACTATGCGCACAAGGTCACTGGGACGCTGTCGAGCAATGACGGCGAGGTGGCGCTGGGCTGGGCGCTGGACGGTCACGGTGTGATCCTGCGCTCGCGCTGGGATGTGCAGGCGCATCTGGAGAGTGGCCGGTTGCGGGCGCTGCTGACCGACCATCAGGCGCCGCAGGCCGACGTGTACGCGGTGTACCAGCAACGGCGTCACACGCCCCAGCGCATCGTCGCCTTCGTGCATTACCTGCGCGAGGCGCTTGGCCAACGATTGCCGTTCGCCATGCTGGAACACGGCTGACCGGCACCTGCGTCCTGTAGCAGCGGCGCGAGCCGCGTCCGGCCTGCATGCGGTGGGTCAGGTGTACCGCGGCGTTGGTGACGCGGCTTGCGCCGCTGCTACAGGGGCTTGTTTCGCGTGTGGGGTCCACGCGGTGGGTCAGGTGTACCGCGGCGTTGGTGACGCGGCTTGCGCCGCTGCTACAGGGGCTCGTTTCGCGTTTGGGGTGTATGCGGTGGGTCAGGTTTACTGCGACGTTGGTGACGCGGCTCGCGCCGCTGCTACAGGGGGTGTGCCGGGGTTGGGATTCATAACCTGAAATCATGGTGATACTGACTAATGGTGCATTGTCGTCCTGGGTTTTCGTCTTGTACCTTCCAGCGATCCCGCTCGGTCGAACAAAAATACAGAACCGGTGCAAACATGGGTTACCCGTCGAGGTTTTTGTCGCTGCCGAATTAATCTAACTACAGGATGATTTGCCATGAAAACCTTGTCTTTCGGTGCTGTTCTATCCCTGTTGTACGTGGCCATGGCGTGCGCAACGACCGCTCAGGCCGAGCAGATTACCTTCGTCTCCCAAGGTGGCGTCTACCAGGAAGCGCAAACCAAGGCCATCCTCGACCCGGCCGCCAAACTGCTGGGTATCACCATCAAGCAGGACAGCGTTCCGGACGCCTGGCCCATGGTCAAGGCCCAGGGCGAAACCGGCAAGCCGGTGTGGGACGTGATCGACACCCCACCTTCGAACTGCCTCCGCGGCGGCCGCGAAGGCCTGATCGAACCGCTGGACTTGGCGAAGATGCCCAACGTAAAGGGCATGCCCGAAGCCTATCGCACGCCGTATTCGGTGGCCTATGAGTTCTATTCCTCGGTACTGGGCTACAACACCAAGACCCTGAAGAAGGTGCCACAGAGCTGGGCCGACTTCTGGAACGTCAAGGACTTCCCCGGCACCCGCGCCTTGCGCAACGACCCCATGGGCACCCTCGAAGCGGCGCTGATCTCCGACGGTGTGCCGCGCGACAAGCTCTATCCGCTGGACGTCGACCGCGCCTACAAGCGCCTGGCCCAGATCAAGCCGGACATTGCTGTGTGGTGGAGTTCGGGCGGGCAGTCGGCGCAACTGCTCAATGACGGTGAAGTGGACATGCTGATGATCTGGAACGGCCGCGTGGGTGCGGTGAAGAAAGACAACGCCGATGTCGACTTCACCTACAGCGACGGCATTTTGCAGAACACCCAGCTGTGCATCCTCAAGAACGCGCCGAACCTGGCCCAGGCGGTCAAGTTCGTCGACACCGCTGTGTCGCCCGAGCTGCAGGCCGACCTGCCCAAGTACATCGACTACGGGCCAGGCAACCCGGCTGCCTTCGCCACCGGCAAGCTCAGCGCCGAACGGGGCAAGGAGCTGCCGAGCTCGCCGGAAAACGCCGCCAAGCAGGCGCTGATGTCCGAAGAGTGGTGGTCGTCGGCCGAAGGCATTGCCGCCAAGGACCGTTGGTTGAAATTCGTCCAGTAAGGCGGCCGCAAGCGTGATCGACTATCTGATTCTCGGCGGTGGCAGTGCGGGCTGCGTGCTGGCCGCGCGGCTGTCCGAAGACCCGAACAAGCGTGTGTGCCTGGTGGAAGCGGGGCGTGACATTGCGCCGGGCAAGATGCCTGCGGCCATTGCCAGCCGATACCCCGGTCGTGCCTATCTGGATGTACGCAACATCTGGCAGCGCCTGACCGCGCGCATGGCCGCCCAGGGCAGCCGTCGCTACGAGCAGGCGCGCCTGCTCGGGGGTGGCTCGGCGATCAACGCGCTGATGACCAACCGCGGTGCGCCGGACGACTACGATGAGTGGGGACGGCTGGGCGCCGAGGGCTGGAGCTGGGACAGCTGCCTGCCGTACTTTCGCAAACTGGAAACTGACTGTGATTTCAGCGGACCCCTGCACGGTGATACCGGGCCGGTGCGCATCCGGCGTACGGCACCGGCGTTCCTGTCGCCCTTCGTCAAGGGGGTCATGGGGGTGTTGGCGTCCCGTGGCTTGCCCACTCGGGCGGATCAGAACGGGGAGTGGCAGGATGGCGTCTACGTGGGCGCGATCGGGGTGAGCGAGCAGGGCGAGCGGATTCCGGTGTCGGTGTGCTACCTCACCGACGAGGTTCGTGCGCGGCCCAACCTGACGCTGCGTACCGAGTGTGTGGTGGACCGCGTGTTGTTCAGGGGCACGCAGGCCGTCGGCGCGCGCGTGCTGGATCGGGCTGGCGCGGTCGAGGAGCTGCACGCGGCAGAGGTGATCGTCTGTGCCGGGGCGATCCACAGTCCGGCGCTGTTGATCCGCAGCGGGGTCGGACCGCTGGACCAGCTACTGGACCTGGGCGTGCCGCTGGTGGCCGACCGGCCAGGCGTGGGCGGCAATCTGATGGAGCATCCGTCGATCGCCGTGTCGGCGCTGCTGACCACTCAGGGCCGCACGCCGCACGTCGACGAGCATCACGAACAGGCGATCGTGCGTTTTTCATCCGGGCTGCCGGGCACCGTGCCGGGTGACATGCACGGGGCGATCCTCTCGCGTTCCGGCTGGCATTCGGTGGGTTATCGCCTGGGCACGATGTTCTTCTGGGTGAATAAATCCTACTCGCGCGGACGGGTGCAGGTGACGTCGCTGGATCCGTTGCAGGAACCGGATGTCCGTTTTTCGATGCTGTCCGAAGCACGCGACCTGCAGCGTTTGAAGCAGGCCCTGCGCATGGGCGCCGAGACGTTGTCGGCACCGGGCCTGGACCCTTTGCGCTCCGTGGTGTTTCCATCGAGCTATTCGCCAAGGGTGGCCAAGGTGGCCATGCCGGGACGCTTCAATGCCTTGCAGCGCGGGGTGTTGAGCCTGCTGCTGGACATTGCCGGCCCCTTGCGCGGATGGGTGGTGCGTGGCCTGGTGACCCAAGGGGTAACCTTGGACAAGCTGTTGGCTGATGATCGAGCATTGAGCGAATTCGTGCGAGCCAACGTGGGTGGCACCTGGCACCCGTCGGGCACCTGCCGCATGGGCCGGGCGGACGATCCCCAAGCCGTGACCTTGAACGATGGGCGGGTGATCGGCGTGACGGGATTGCGGGTGTGCGATGCGTCGCTGATGCCGGCGATTCCGTGCGCCAACACCAACGTGCCGACCATCATGATCGCCGAGCGCATCGCCGATCTGATCAAGGCGGGGTGACGCTGCATTTCTTCAGATAGCTTGCGGTGCCTGATTCGCGGCCGATGACCGCTCCTACAGTTGGCTTGCAATGAACCGTAGGAGCGGTCCGTGGCCGCGAAAAGGACGCCGCGGTGTTTCAGATCCCCCAGCCGACGATACCCTTCACCTCCAGAAACGCTTCCAGCCCCCACTCGGCATATTCGCGGCCATTGCCGGACTGCTTGTAACCCCCGAACGGGGCCGCAGGATCCCAGCTTGGGTAGTTGATGTAGACACTCCCGGCGCGCATCTGCAAGGCCACCTGGCGAGCGCGCTCCAGGCTCGCTGACTGTACGTACGCCGCCAGCCCGAACACGCTGTCGTTGGCCATGCGCACCGCGTCCTGTTCATTGGCATACGGCTGGATCACCAGCACCGGACCGAAGATCTCTTCGCGGGCAATGGTCATCTGCACATCAACCCCGGCGAAGATCGTCGGCTGCACGTAGTAGCCAGTGCCCAGACCGGCTGGCCGGCCCAGGCCGCCACACACCAACTGCGCGCCTTCGTCGATGCCGATGGCGATCATCCGCTGGATCGCCCGGTATTGCCGCTCACTGATGACCGGGCCCAGGGTTGTCGAAGGATCGTCGGGCGCGCCGACTCGATGGGTCGATGCCGCCTGGCGAGCGATGGCCACGGCCTGATCGTGCAGCGCAGCGGGCACCAGCATGCGTGTCGGTGCGTTGCAGGACTGGCCGCTGTTGCCGAAACAGCCGTTGACCCCCGCCGTCACGGCCGCCTGCAGGTCCACATCGTCGAGCAGAATGTTCGCTGACTTGCCGCCCAGTTCCTGATGCACGCGCTTGACCGTCGGCGCGGCCAGGCGCGCCACTTCCACGCCGGCCCGGGTCGAGCCGGTGAACGAGACCATGTCCACGTCCGGGTGACACGCCATGGCGGCACCCACGGTGGGGCCGTCGCCGTTGATCAGGTTGAACACACCCGCAGGCACGCCGGCGTCGTGCATCACTTCAGCGAAAATGAGCGCGTTGATCGGCGCGATTTCGCTGGGCTTGAGGACCAGGGTACAGCCGGCGGCCAAGGCGGGTGCCACCTTGCAGGCGATCTGGTTGATCGGCCAGTTCCAGGGGGTGATCAAGGCCACCACGCCCACGGGTTCCTGGTTGATCAGCGTGGTGCCGCGGCTCTTGCGAAACTCGAAGCTGTCCAGGGTGCGCAGCATCTGCTCAAGGTGCCGCTTGCCGATGCCGGCCTGCCAGTCATGGGCCAGGGCCTGCGGCGCGCCGACCTCCTGCATGATGGCGGCGGCGATGTCGTCGTAGCGGGCCATGAAGGACTCGAGAATCCGTTCGAGCAGCGCCTTGCGCTCGGCTGGAGTGGTAAAGGCAAACTCGGCAAAGGCCCGCCGCGCCGCCGCAACGGCTGCATCCACGTCTGCCTGCTCACCCAAGGCGATTTCGGCAAAGGCCTGCTCGGTGGCCGGGTTGATTACCGCCAGGCGCCGCGCGCCGGAGGGCTCGACCCAGCGACCGTCTATATAGAACTTCAACGCGTTGTCCAAAATCGCTCTCCACCCGTGATGAAAAAAACCGATGCCCCTGCGTACCCGTAGCAGCGGCGCGAGCCGCGTCCGGGGTTGTGCGGTCTGTCAGGCGCACCGCGTGTGCCGCCGACGCGGCTTGCGCCGCTGCTACAGGGACCGCGCACGCGTCCGGGGTTGTGCGGTGTGTCAGGCATACCGTGTGTGCCGCCGACGCGGCTTGCATCACCCCTGTAGCAGCGGCGCGAGCCGCGTCCGGGGTTGTGCGGTGTGTCAGGCATACCGTGTGTGTCGCCGACGCGGCTTGCGCCGCTGCTACAGGGGACCGCGCACGTGGTTGGGTTTGTGCGGTGTGTCAGGCATACCGCGTGTGTTGCCGACGCGTCGGGCTGGTGGTCAGGATAGGAAGGGTTTCAGTGTCACGGCAATTTACTAATAGTTTTCCCAGGCATAAACTCAGGTCATGTCCAATCTTCGCAGAAAACTGCCCAGTTCCGGCTCCTTGTTCGTTTTCGAGGCGGCGGCGCGTTGCGGCAGTTTTACCCGGGCGGCCGACGAGCTGTGCGTCAGTCAGCCTGCGGTCAGCCGCATGCTTTCGCGGCTGGAAGATCATCTCGGGGTGCAGCTGTTCGAGCGCGTTCGTGGCGGCGCGCGGCTCACCGAAAGTGGGACCATTCTCTATCGCCGGGTCCAGGAAGGCTTCGACATCATCGAATCGGCCATCAGCGAAATCTCCGCCCGCGCCACGGGTATGGAAACCATTACCCTGTCCGTTTCCACCGCGTTCACCACTCACTGGCTGATGCCGCGCATGAGCCGTTTCAGCGAGCGTTTCCCTTCGGTGGACATGCGCTACCAGCTGATGTCCGGGCGCATCGGCGGGCCGTTGATGGATGTCGACCTGGGCATGCGCTACCTCGACGTTGGTAGCGTCAAAGCCGCAGACAGCCTGGTTCTGCCGGAAATCACCCTGCCGGTGTGCAGCCCCCAGTACCGCTCTGCAGTGCCGGGCGGCAAAGGCAAGAGCGCAGCCCCGGCGCTGATCCACATGGACAACCAGGACCGCGCCTGGGCCGCGCCTTTCGACCACGGCGGGCGCATCGACAGTGCCCTGGTGTTTTCCGATTATGCCGTGGTCGTGCAGGCGGCTTTGCTTGGTCAGGGCATGGCACTGGGCTGGCTCAACGTGGTGTCGCACTGCCTGGCCAACGGGCAATTGCTGCCGGTGGGCGATGCGGTGACCGTCAGTGCCCGGCGCTGCTGCCTGGTGACCCCGGCCAACCGTCCCAGCCGGCCGATCGTCGAAAGCGTGCGCCAGTGGATCATCGATGAGATGCAGGCCGACATCGCGCGAATCGACCTGCTTTACCCTCAGCTGGACCTGGCCGCAAAGATCGCCGAGGCGTCCTGAACCCAGGTATGCCGCGATCGCGGGAAAAACGGTAGGTTATGCCCTCAGGTAAGGACAAAACAGAACATATGGCGATTCACCCGGCTGATAATTGAACCACACCCAGCATCTTCCCTTGGTTCATCCTGCGGAGCGCCCTATGTCATTCAAGCAGTTCAAAGCCCTGACGTTCGATGTTGTCGGCACCCTGATCGATTTCGAAGCCGGCATTCTCAACCATGTGCGCGAAGTGGCCGGTGAAGCGGGCAAGGCGTGCAGCGACGACGACATTCTCAAGGCCTACCGCGAAGCCCGTGCCATGCCCGACTCGGGCTGGTGGCCGGACGACCTGGAGCGCTGCTACCACCTGATCGCCGGCAAGCTCGGCCTGCCGGACAACGACGAATATGCCCGCGGCCTGGCACTGGCCGTGGAAAACTTCCCCGCCTTCCCGGACTCGGTCGAAGCGCTCAAGCGTCTGCACAAGCACTTCAAGCTGGTGGCCACCACCAATTCGCAGATCTGGGCCCTGAACCACATGGCCAAGACCCTCGACGAGCCCTTCGATGTGCGGGTGACGGTCGACGACGTGCGCTTCGAGAAGCCCGATCCGCAGTTCTTCGCCTACACCCGTGGCGTACTGGCCACGCAGGGCATCGTCTTCGAAGAGATCCTCCACGTCGCCCAGAGCCAGTACCACGACATCGGCGTGGCGATGCGTCTGGGCTACCAGACCTGCTGGATCGAGCGTCGCCACGCGCAGAAAGGCAGCGGCGGCACCCTGGAATCCGAGCACACCAAGCCGCATTACCACTTCACCTCGCTGGCGCAACTGGCCGACGCGGTCGAGCAGGAACTGGGCTGACAACCGCGGCGCTCATCTGGAGCGCCGCCTCTCGTGGAAACCGGCTATGACTGTGAAGAGTTTGTGGGCGGCCACCGCCCGACCGGGGCCGGCACTGCAAGCGCTGCAGGGCGACCGGCAGTGCGACGTGGTGATCGTCGGCGCCGGCTATACCGGGCTCTCGGCGGCGCATCACATTGCCCTGAGCGGTCGCGAGCCGTTGATTCTGGAAGCCAATACCCTGGCCTGGGGGGCCAGCGGCCGGAACGGCGGCGTGGTGTCGCCCAAGTTTCGCGTCGGCTTTCCTGCCCTGATGCAACGCTTCGACCGCGACACCGCGTTGCACATGTATCGCACCGGCTATGCCGCTGTGGACAGCCTGGTGGAAATGGTCGAAAGCCTGGGCATCGAAGACGCCCAACTGCACATGGGTGGGCACATCGCCGCGGCCCACAACGAGCTTGCCCTGACCGGGCTGCGCAACACCGCCGAGTGGATCAAGCGCGAAACCGGCGGCGAGTCGTCACGGATGATCGATGCCGCCCAGGTGCAGGAGATGACCGGATCGAGCATTTTCCACGGTGGGCTGCTGACGCCGAAGGCGGGCGGCATTCATCCGCTCAACTACGCCCGTGGCATGGCCAACAGCCTGCACGAACGGGGCGTGAAGATGTTCATCAACAGCCCGGCGTTGCAGGTTCGCCAAGAGGCCGACCGGGTGATCGTGCAGACGCCCCAGGGTCGGGTCAGTGCCAAACAGGTGGTGTATGCCACCAATGGCTATTCCGACCAGAGCGCCGCGACCGACACCCTGCATCGACGACTGATCCCGTTTCGTAGCGCCATCATCGCCACCGCACCACTGCCCGCCGATGTACTGGCCAGACTCATGCCCGGCGGTCAGGTCTGTGGCGACACCAAACGCATGCTGCGCTGGTTCCGCGTGGTTGGCGACCGGCTGATCTTCGGTGGCCGCGGTGCGTTCGGCAAGAACGACTCGGACAGTGCCTTCGCCACCCTGCAACGCAGCATGGGCGTGGTGTTCCCGATTCTGCGTGACCAGCCCGTGACGTTTCGCTGGTCGGGGCTGGTGGCCATGACCCTCGATTACCTGCCTCACGCCGGTCAGCTGGACCCGCGCAGCTTCTATGCCATCGGCTACAACGGCGGTGGTGTGGCGATGTCCACCTACATGGGCAAGCAACTGGCCGCCATGACTGCCGGCGAGCCGGTGCAACTGGGGCTGCTGGCGGGCGATACCTTCAAACCCATTCCCCTGCATGCCTTCCGCGCGCCCGGGGTACGCCTGGCCGCCGGTTGGCAACAACTGCTGGATGCCATCGGCCGCTGAGCCGCGAACCTCATTGCCAAGACGAGCCTTATGCCCCCGATCCTGCATTACTCACAACCTCCTGCGGACCGCCAATTGCCCTTGGCAGCCTTTGCCTTGCAGGACGACCCACTGGCGGCCGGGCGCACCGTGCATTTTCATGATCCGCGCACGGGTTATGCCGTGGGTGCCTCGACCAGTGTCGGCGCCAACCTCTTGATCGAAGACTTTCCCTGGGTCGAGTTGGGGGTCGTGGAGGCGGGCGAGTTGACCCTGCAAGGCGAGGGTTTCGACCTGCGGTTGAAGGCCGGCGATTGTTTCGTGGTGCCTCGTGGCGTGGCGGTGCGCTGGCAGCATCGGGGGCAGTTGCGCCGCCTGTTCATGGCCTTCCCCGGTTTGCCGCCGAGCAACGACATGCCGAACACGCCGCTGAAGATCGACTTCACCCAATCACTGCCGCCCAGCGATCCACCGGCCGCCACGGTACTGCTCACGCCGACCCCGAAGGCCTGGAGCGAAACGCTGTTCAGCGCGGCCAATCTGCGCATCGGTCTGTGGCAGTGCGAGGCCTATGCGCGCAAGCAGGTGCAGCCAGGCTACAGCGAGCTGATGTTCATCCTGGAAGGCGCCGTGACCCTCACGCCCGAGCAGGGCGAGGCGTGCACGGTAAGCGCAGGGGAGGTCGTGGTAGTGCCGGCAGGCGCGACCAATGCCTGGGCCAGCACGCAGACGGTGCGCAAGGTGTTCTGCATATTGAGTTGAGACCGTGTGACCAGCGGACGCGGCTTGCGCCGCTGTTACAGGGGATTGGTGTGCTGGCTGGCTGTGCGGCTGTCAAACCGCCCGCACCAGACTGCGCAACGGCACGGCGCTCTTGAGCACCGGGCTCTTGATGACGATGTAGCTGAAATACTTGTCGATGCCGATGTTCTTGTCGAGGATCGACTCCATCAATTCCTGGTAGTGCTGGATGCTGCTGCACAGGAACCGCACCAGGTAGTCATACCCACCGCTGATCAAATGGCATTCGAGCACCTCGTCGATGTTGCGGATGCTGGATTCGAACTTCACGAAATCGGCGCGCTTGTGGTCCGACAGGGTCACTTCGGTGAACACCGTGACGGAGCTGGCGAACTTGGCCAGGTTGACGTGCGCTTCGTAGCCACTGATGTAGCCCGCCGATTCCAAGCGCTTGACCCGTTGCAGGCAGGGGCTGGGTGACAGGCCCACCGCTTCGGCAAGGCTGACGTTGGTCATGCGCCCGTCCTTCTGCAGTTGCACCAGGATATTGATGTCGATGCGATCCAGTTTCGTTGCAGCATCCATGGGGTGAACCTCGTCAAGTCAGAACATGAACGTGGGCCTCAGGCGTGCAATGCCGTTTGATGGGCATGGGCGAGGTCCGCAAGGCTGGCGTACTCACAGCGCTTGCCGTCCAGAGCCTGGGGCGAAAGATTCCATGGCTGGCGATGATCGCGGTGCAGGGTGCACACCGGAAAATCCACACGCAGGTTCCATGGGTCATCCGTTTCGGTACTGCGCACCGGCAGTAGCTGCGAACGCTCCAGGTCCAGGCGCTGCAGCTCGCTGGCGAGGCTGCTGTGCCAGGCGTCGTTGCAAGGCTCGATGACCGCATCGAATGCCACCGGCAAACGTTGGGTCAGGGCGCCGACATCGATACCCTGGGGTGGGGCGATCAGTATCAACCGGTAGAACTTGCTCAGGTATTGCAGGGCACCGGGTGCGTCTTCGAAGATCGGCCAATGGGCTGACGAGCTACCGAAGGCAACACTTTCATCCCAGCCGGGAATCACATGCAATCGGTGCGCCATGCGTTGGTACAGCTGGCCGTGGAAAGCGCTGGCACTGGCGTTGCCGCCCGCCTGGCCAAGCTCCTGGGCGATCTCGCGATAGGCGCCCAGCAGTTGCTCGTCGCTGCTGGGCGTTCGGCTCTGCACCGACAAGGGTCGCAGGCCTTCGAGAATGCCCCGTTCACGGTCGACCAGGGTGGCATAGGAGAACCCCAGCGCCTTGTACTGTGTGACTTTCATGATCGGCTCCCGAGCGACGGTATGAGTGGCTTCCCTGCAGACTTCTACAGCTTTTCCGGCGTAGGAGCGGCCCGTGGCCGCGAAGAGCGCGCCGCCCGCCCCGCTCCCACAGTCAGGCCCCGGCTTTTGCCAATGCCTTGTCGAGCATCTGCAAGGCCTCTGCCACCTGCTCCTCGGTGGTCACCAGCGGCGCCAGGAAACGCACCACGTTGCGGTACAAACCACACTTGATCACCAGCAGCCCCGCATGGCGCGCCTCGTCGATGACGCGTTGGGTGAGGTCGACATCCGGGCTGTGCGCGGCATCGTCCTTGACCATCTCGATCGCCAGCATGAAGCCCAGGCCACGCACTTCACCAATGCGCGGGTAACGTTTCTGCAATGCCAGCAAACCGTCGCGCAACTGCAACGCGCGTTGCTCGCCCCGGGCCAGCAGATCCTCACGTTCGAACAGGTCCAGCACCGCCAGTGCCGCCGCGCAGGCCACGGCGTTACCCCCATAGGTCCCGCCCAAACCGCCTGGGGTCGGTGCATCCATCATTTCAGCCCGACCCACCACGCCCGACAGCGGCATGCCACCGGCCAGGGACTTGGCCACGGTGACCAGATCCGGCTGGATACCGGCATGCTGGAAGCCGAACATTTTCCCCGTACGACCGAAACCGGCCTGGATCTCATCGGCTATCAGGACGATGCCATGTTGCGTGCACAGCGCGCGCAGCGCCTGGAGGAATTCGACCGGCGCGGCCAGAAAACCGCCGTCGCCCTGCACCGGCTCGATCAGGATCGCCGCCACGCGATCCGGTGCCACGTCGCTGGCGAACAGTTCGTGCAACTGCGCCAGGGCGTCCTCGCTGCTGATGCCGCGGTAGGCATTGGGGTAACTGGCGTGATAGATCTCCGCCGGGAACGGGCCGAAGTTCTGTTTGTAGGGTTGGCTCATGCCGGTCAGGGTCACGCCCAGAAGGGTGCGGCCGTGGAAGCCCCCGCGGAACGAAATCACCGCCGGCCGGTTGGTGTGGCTGCGGGCGATCTTGATGGCGTTTTCCACCGCTTCGGCGCCGGAAGTGAACAGCACCGTTTTGTAGTGCTCATCCACGCCGATCAGGGCATTGAGCCGCGCCGCCACGTCGATGTAGGTCTCGTAGGCCGCCACCTGGAAGCTGACATGGGAGACCTTGCCCACCTGCTGCCGCACCGCCTCGACCACGGCCGGGTGATTGTGGCCGACGTTGAGCACGCCGATGCCGCCGACGAAATCCAGAAAGCGCTTGTTGTCCACGTCCCACAACTCGGCGCCCTGGGCGCGCGCGGCGACTACCGGGTGGGCGGTGGCGATGCCACGGGGAACGTGTTGTTCGCGCAGGGCAAGCAGGCGTTGATTTTCGGTCAGTGCAGAATTCATCTCGATCTCCGTGAGCGCCGAGCGTGGCGGGTGATGTGATCAGGATAAGGAGTGGCGCAAATCACAAGCACCGAAGTTGCGGGCTGTGGTGGGGTGTTTGCCTGTTTTTTGCGGGTGGGGCGGTAGATTCGGTTGTTTGGGTTGTTTGGGTGGAGGGGTGTCAGTGAGGGCCTCTTCGCGGGCAGAGCCCGCTCCCACAAGGACCTGCACAACTGCGGGAGCGGGGCGGGCGGCGAGCCCTGTGCCCGCGAAGAGGCCAGCACTGATCCACTTCAAACCCCGGCGCGGGGCACTACGATGGTGTCTTCGGGGTGCAGTCGCATCAGCATCGGCGAGCCGATCGGTGGCAGGCTCAGGTTGCCTTCGTGGTGGCTGGGCTGGCGCAGGCTGACCGTTGGGCCGCCGTCCAGGTCGACGAAAACCTTCAGGCTTTCGCCCTGAAAGACGATGTCGGCAACCCGCCCGCTCAAGCGATTCCACTCAGGCCCGGCGCTGGCGCTGTCCAGCAGCAGCTTTTCCGATTGCAGCGCCAGGAACACATCGCCCGAAGCCGGGACCGGCCGGGTGGTGCGCAGCGGCGTGGCACCCAGAGTCAAGCCGTTGTCCGCGCCGCGTTGCAATGGCACCAGGGTGCTTTCACCGATGAAGCTGGCGACGAAGTCGTCCGAAGGGTGATCGTGCAGGCGGCGAGGGGTGTCGACCTGGACCAGTTGCCCGCCGCGCATGATGGCGATGCGGTCGCTCATGGTCAGCGCTTCACGCTGATCGTGGGTCACGTAGATCATGGTCGCGCCCAGGCGCTTGTGCAGGGCGCGCAGTTCGATCTGCATGGTTTCGCGCAGCTGCTTGTCCAGGGCCGACAGCGGCTCGTCCATCAAAATCAGTTTGGGCTCGAAGACGATGGCCCGGGCCAGGGCCACGCGCTGGCGCTGGCCGCCGGAAAGCGCTGCGATCGAACGCTCTTCGTAACCGCCCAGCTCGACCGTGGCCAGCGCCTGCTTGACCCGGTCACGGCTCTTGCTCGCGCTTTCGCCGCGGGCGCGCAACGGGAAGGCCACGTTCTCGCCTACGGTCATGTGCGGAAACAGGGCGTAGTTCTGAAACACCACGCCGATCTCGCGCTTGTGCGGCGGCATCAGGGTGACGTTGCGCTCGCCGAACAGGATGTTGCCGGAGCTGACCCGGATGAAGCCGCCCAGGATGCTCAGCAAAGTGGTCTTGCCTGAGCCCGACGGGCCGAGCAACGACATGAACTCGCCGGCTTCGACCTTGAGATTGACGTTGTCCAGCGCCTTGAGGCTGCCGTAGTGCTTGCTGACCTGGTTGACGCTGACCGATTCGAAACCTTCAGTGAAATTCATCTGTGGTGCTCCAAGAGATCAAGAATGTCGTTTCGAGAGGGTGTCAGGGGCGGCCTCTTCGCGGGCAGAGGGCTCGCCGCCCGCCCCGCTCCCACAAGACGTGCACATGACTCTGTGGGAGCGGGTCTCTGCCCGCGAATGAGGCCCGCCATGACCCCCCGCCTTCAACCCAACCCGCCGATGTGCCAGGCCTTCACTTCGAGGAATTCATCCAGGCCGTACTTGGAACCCTCGCGGCCGGTGCCCGATTGCTTCATGCCGCCGAATGGCGCCACCTCCATGGAAATGATCCCGGTGTTCAAGCCCACCATGCCGAACTCCAGGCGCTCGCCCACGCGCCAGGCGCGGCGCATGTCCTGAGTGAAGTAGTAGGCGCCCAGGCCGTAGGGGGTGGCGTTGGCCAGTGCCAGGGCTTCTTCTTCGGTATGGAAGCGGAACAGCGGCGCCACCGGGCCGAAGGTTTCCTCACCGGCCAGCAGCATGTCGGCGTTGGCGTCCAGCAACACCGTGGGCTGCACGTACAGGCCATCGTTTTGCGGCAACCCGCCGATGGCCACGGTAGCGCCTTTTTCCACCGCATCGCCGATGTGGCGCGCCACCTTGTCCACCGCCGCTGCATTGATCAATGGGCCGATGGTCACCCCTTCGGCCAGACCATCGCCAACTTTCAGCTCGGCCACGGCCGCCTTCAGGCGTTCGGCGAAACGGGCATAGATGCCGTCCTGCACCAGGATGCGATTGGCGCACACGCAGGTCTGCCCGGCGTTGCGAAACTTGCTCTGCATGACTCCGGCGATGGCCAGGTCCAGGTCGGCGTCGTCGAACACGATGAACGGCGCGTTGCCGCCCAGTTCCAGGCTCAGGCGCTTGATGGTCGAGGCGCACTGGCTCATCAGCAGTTGGCCCACGCGGGTGGAACCGGTGAACGACAGCTTGCGCACGGCCGGGTTGCGGGTCATTTCGCCGCCCACGCCGGCCGGCAGGCCGGTGAGCACGTTGAACACCCCGGCCGGAATGCCCGCGCGCTCGGCCAGTACCGCCAGGGCCAGGGCCGACAGCGGGGTCATCTCCGAGGGCTTGACCAGCACCGGGCAGCCGGCGGCCAGGGCCGGCGCGCACTTGCGGGTGATCATGGCATTGGGGAAATTCCACGGAGTGATCGCCGCGACCACGCCGATCGGTTGCTTGAGCACCAGAATGCGGCGGTCGGCGGTGGGTGAAGGAATGGTGTCGCCGTAGATGCGCCGGGCTTCCTCGGCGAACCATTTGACGAAACTGGCGCCGTAGGCGATTTCGCCGCGCGACTCGGTCAGGGGCTTGCCTTGTTCGGCGGTCATGATCAGCGCCAGGTCTTCCTGGTTGTCCATGATCAGCTGGTACCACTTTTCCAGGAGCTTGGCGCGCTCGGCCGCCGGCACTTCGCGCCAGGTGGCGAAACAGGCTTCGGCCGCGGCGATCGCGCGTTGGGTTTCGGCGCCCTGCAGGGCCGGGACGTGGGCGATGGTGCTGCCATCGGCGGGGTTGGTCACCGCCAGGGTGGCGCCGTCATCGGCATTGATCCACTGGCCGTTGGCGTAGGCCTGCTCGACGAGCAGGGAAGGGTCACGCAGTGAATGCTTCAACATGATCAGGGTGCCTTTGCAGTCCGAACGATGGACCTAGTGTAGAAATGTCCGCGCAGTGGCCGATGCCGAGATGGGGCACGCGGCGGGGCGTGGATGCTGAATTGCGGTGGGGTGGCGGCAGGCTGTGCTGGGGGGTGTCAGTGCTGGCCTCTTCGCGGGCAGAGGGCTCGCCGCCCGCCCCGCTCCCACATGAACCGCTGCTGCAATGGAGATTTTCTGTGGGAGCGGGCTCTGCCCGCGAAGAGGCCGGAACAGTCACTCCTGAAATCACCCCTGCTTGTTCCGCCCAGCCACCACCACCAGAATCAGCGACGCCAGGATCAGGATCGAGCTGATCGCCGCGATCGTCGGGTCGATCTCGTCGCGCAGCGCGGTGAACATGCGCTTGGTCAGGGTCTGGTTGTCGCCCCCGGAGATGAACAGCGCCACCACCGTTTCATCCAGCGAGGTAATGAACGCGAACAGGGTCGCCGAAATCACGCTGGGCTTGATCTGCGGCAAGGTCACCGCCATGAACGCGCGAAAGCGATTCATGCCCAGGCTGCGCGCGACCATTTCCTGGGACATGTCGAAATTGCGCAGCCCGGCCAGCAGGGCGATGATCACGTAGGGCAGGGCCAGCATGATGTGCGCCAGCACGAGGCCGGTCAGCGAACTGATCAGCCCCACCCGCGCGTAGACGAAAAACACTCCCGCCGCGATGAGGATGATCGGCACCATCATGGGCAGCAGCAACACGATCTGCAGGGTGCGAATCACCTTCAGGCTCGAGTTGTTGATGGCGTAGGCCGCGGCCATACCGATCGGCAGGCTGACCGCCGTGGTCACCACCGCCGTGATCAGGCTGACCCGCGCCGCCGACATCCACTCGGCGCTCTGGAAGAAGGCTTCATACCAGCGCAGCGACCATTCCTTGGGCGGGAACTGCAGAAAGCGCGCCTCGGAGAACGACATCGGCACCACGATCAGCACCGGCACGATCAGGTACAGCAGAATCGCCGCGACCAGCACGGTGAACAGCACGTGCGACAGGCGGAGCTGGCGCAGGTAGGCAAGCGTATTCATCAGCGTGCTCCCAGGATGCGTTCGATGGGGATGAAGCGGTTGATGCCCCAGAAGATCAGGAACACCACGAACAACAGCACCAGGCCCACCGCACTCGCGGCGCCCCAGGCGTGATAGAGCTCGACGTTGCGCTGCACCAGCATCGACACCAGGATGGTGCGGCCACCGCCCAGCAGTTCAGGGGTGATGAAGAAGCCCAGGCAGATCACGAAGACCAGGATGGAACCGGCCATCACACCGGGCGCGGCCATGGGCAGGAACACCCGACGAAAGGTGTAGAAGGGTTTCGCCCCCAGGCTCTCGGAGGCCTGCATCAGGTCTTGCGGGATCTTCTTCATCACCGAATACAGCGGCAGCACCATGAACGGCAGCATCACGTGCAGGGTGCCGATCACCGTGCCGGTGGTGTTGTGCATCATGTTCAACGGCTGGTCGATGATGCCCAGGTCCAGCAGTGTCTGATTGACCACGCCGCGCCGTTGCAGCAACACCAGCCAGGCGTAGGAGCGCACCAGCACGCTGGTCCAGAACGGCAGGATCACGCAGATCAGAATCAGGTTGGCCCAGAAGCCATGCAGGCGCGAGGCGGCGTAGGCGATGGGAAAGCCCATGACGATGGACAACAGGGTCACGATCAGGCTGATCTTGAACGTCAGGTAGAAGGTGTCCCAGTAGATGCGTTCCTCGAAGATGCGCGCGTAGTTGGCCAGCGAGAAGCCTTCTTCGGTCTGCACCGACTGGAACGCCAGCCAGCACATCGGCAGGATCAGCAGCACCACCACCATGAACAACGCCGGGGCGAGCAGCAGCAACATCGAGGTGTTTTCCCGACGCTCCTCGCGTGCCAGGGCATCGGCATTGCTTGCCGGTGGCTCACGGTGGGCGTCGGGCAGGGATTTGGCGAGATAGGCGTTGGACATGGAACGATTCCTCACGGCCGAGCGCCGGTGGACCAGCGCAAGCAGCTTGTTGTCGGTCGGTCAGGGCGACCCTCAGGGTTCAATGTACCGACAAGCCAAAGAACGAAGCGGGCTTAAACGGCCCGCGCGCAAGTGGTTTGTTTCGTATTGAGGGCGGGCGACAGCAGCAACTGCGTTGGCCCCTTCGCGGGCAGAGACCCGCTCCCACAAAAATCCTGTGGGAGCGGGGCGGGCGGCGAGCCCTCTGCCTGCGAAGAGGCCCGCCCTGGCACCGCTACTTCTTCTGTACAAAGGAGAGCCAGCGCTCTTCAGCCTTCACCCCTTCCTGGGACGCCCACCACTTGGCCGACAGCAGTGCCTGACGGGAGATGTTCTGCGGCGACGACGGCAGCTTGGCCGCGCGCTCGGCGGGAATGGTGCCGGTCTTGAAGGCTTCCGGGTTCAGCGGGCCGTAGTCGATGATCATCGGCAGGGCTGCCTGCAACTTGGCATCGATGGCCTCGTTGACGAACTTCATCGCCGCCGCCTTGTGCGGTGTGCCCTTGAGCACGCACAGCGAGTTGGTTTCCAGCACGCCCTGGTTGTAGTCGAACGCCACCGGCGCACCGTCGGCCTGCACGGCCGTGATGCGGCCGTTCCAGGCCTGGATCATGTCCACTTCACCGTCGCTGATCAGCTGCGCCGATTGCCCGCCCGAGGTCCACCAGGTGGCGATGTGCGGTTTGATTTCCTCGAGTTTCTTGAAGGCGCGCTCCACGTCCAGCGGATACAGCTTGTCGGGCGCCACACCGTCAGCCATCAGGGCAATTTCGAGGGTAGGGCGCGGCAGGTTGCGCAGCGAGCGTTGTCCGGGAAACTTCTTGGTGTCCCAGAAATCCGCCCAGGTCTTGGGGACGTTTTCGCCCTTGAAGGCATCGGTGCGGTAGGCCAGCACGGTGGAATAGCTGATGTAGCCCACGGTGTAGTCGTCCTTGAGCTCCGCCGGAAGCTGCGCGGCATTGGGGATCAACACTGGGTCGAGCTTTTCGAACAGGCCTTCGGCTTCGCCGCGCAGGCAATCGCCGGTGGGCAGGTCGACCACGTCCCAGCTGACCTTGCCGCTTTCCACCTGGGTCTTGATGATCGGGTAGGCTTTGGGCGAACTGTCCTGCTTGAGGGTCAGGCCCAGCTTCTTGGCGGCCGGCTCCAGGATCGCCTTGCTCTGGGCTTCCTGGTAGGCGCCGCCCTGGGATACGAAGGTGATGTCCTCGGCCCAGGCCTGCCCGAAGGCGCCGACCAGCAAAGCCAGGCCGGTCAGTTTGAATGCGCGCAGCGTCATCGATGTCATGTACAGGACTCCCGAAAGTTGGCAGGTTGGAGGCGCGAGACGGTTGTCATGCGGTCGCTCTGCAGGACCTTGGGTATCCAATTTACCGGTAACGCTGTACTGCAAACGGTCACAAATTGGCATCAGGGAAGCGTTTTATTGCAAAAACGCAGGGCCGCGCAGCACATTCTGCAGCGCGGTGGCAGCACGCCCGCCAGCCGGGCCGCCACCCGGCTGGTTGTGTTGCTACAGCGGTTTGATCAGCTGCAATTGCTGGCGGTAGTCGTCGGTCACCTGGCGTGCCTGACTGTTGCTGGTGACGACCCTGGGCGTGATCAGCACGATCAGCTCCGTGCGGTTCTTGCTCTTGCTGGTGTTGCCGAACAGCCAGCGCAAACCAGGCACCCGGCCCAGGTAGGGCACGGCCGAGACGGTATCGCTGTTGTCCTGCTTGATCAGTCCGCCGAGCAGCACCGTCTGCCCGCTCTGCACCGCGACCTGGGTGGACACCGAGCGCGTGGAAATCCGCGGGTTGCCATTGCTGTCCGCACTGCCGTTGTTGTCGGCATCGCTGACCTGCTGCTGGATGTCCATGTACACCAGGCCACCGGGATTGATCCGCGGCACCACGTCGAGAATCACCCCGGTCTGGATGTATTCCACACTGCTCAAGGTGGTGTCCGAGGTGTTGGTATTGACCGTGGTCTGGCTGATCGGGATGTTGTCGCCGACCTGGATCTGCGCCTGCTGATTGTTCATCACCACCAGCGAAGGCGCCGACAGCACCTGGGTACGGCCGCTGGTTTCCAGGGCATGCAAGGCAAACTGCAGGTTGCTGCTGACGAACGAGTAGAACAGCGAATCGGCGGCGCCCAGCCCGGCACCGCCGCCGCCCAGCGCGCCCTGGCTGCCTGCGGTGTTGGCCACGGTGGTGCTGCCGGAGTTACCCGCCAACCGGCCCAGGTACCACTGCACGCCAAGGTCCAGCTCGCCGCTGAGGCTGACTTCCAGGATGCGCGTCTCGATCTGCACCTGCATCGGCGCGTTGTCCAGGCGCTTGATCGCAGCTTCGATCTCGGCCCACTGCGCCGGACGGGTGCGGATCAGCAACTGGTTGCTGCTTTTTTGCGCCGTGATGCGAGTGCTTTCATCCAGGCTCTTGGCCGTACCCGATTCGGCCCCGGCGGTGCCGCCTTCCAGACCAGCCTCGTCGGTGGTTTCGTCCATACCTTCTTCGCCGCTGTCCTCCTCGCCGTCCTGCAACTGGCTCTGCAGGTTGCCGTTGCCCATGCCCTGGCCCTGACCCATGCCGCCCATACCGGTGGACGCAGTGCCGCCCATGCCGCCGTTGCCGTTGAGTGACGACAGCGAGCGCGTGCGCAGCCCCGGCGCCACCTTGGCGGCGCTGTCGTCCTTGATCTGGCCGTTGCCGTAGATCTGCCGCAGGTACTTGGCCAGGTCCGTGGCCTTCATGTTGCGCACGTCGTAGACGTACATCTGTGGCTCGTTACCGCCGCCTTCGTCGATGGTGTGAATCCAGTCGCCGACTTCGCTCAGGTATTGCGGCTGCGAGGAAATCGCCACCACCGAATTGGTCCGCTCGATGGGCAGGAAACGCACCATGCCTGCCAGCGGCATGCCGCTGTCGGGGCCGAACATCTTCTGCAGTTCGGGCATCAGCTCGCCCACGGTGGCACGTTGCAGGCCATAGACGCCGATGGACATGCCCTTGAGCCAATCCACATCGAAGGTGTCGATGGTGTCCTGGTAATTGGCCAGCTCATCCGGGGTACCCGCCAGGCTCAGCACGTTGCGCGCCGGGTCCACCAGCAGGAAGGCGTTGTCGCGGGCGAACGGCTTGAGCAGTTTCTGCATCTCGGTGGCCGAGATATAGCGCAGCGGGAACAGACGCGCCGACAGCCCGCTGGACGGCTTGGACACGGGCATTTGCGGGACCAGCTTGCCGGCCACGGCCTGGTTCGACGGCAGGATGACGTAGCGGTCGCCCTGGCGAATCATGGCGTTGTCGGTCCAGGACAGCAGGGTCTCCAGAATCGACAGCGCCTGCTGCTTGTTCACCGGTTGTGAGGTGGAAAAGCTGACGTTGCCCTTCACACCCTGGGCGATGCTGTAGTTCTCGTGCAGCAGGTCGCCCATCACGCTGTTGATCACCGCCTCGATGGGCTGGTCGGTGAAGTTGAACACGATGTCGCCACTGGTTTGCGCGGCCCCCTTGGGCATATTGGCCGCCGGCGCAGGGCCGCGGACGAACGTCTGATTGCCCCGTGTGATCTGACGGCGCGCGGCAGTAGTGGCCGCTGGCGTCGTCGGGCTTGCGGTGGCTGCAGGCGGATCGACCATCGCCGTGCGTTGCGAACCGGTGCCATTCAATGCTTCCTGCATCAGCGCCGGGTCGTTTTCGAAAGGCTCGGGGGTGGAGGCGCAGCCCGCAAGGGCGACGGCGGTGGCCAGGCACAGCAAGGGGCTGCGCAGACGGAAGAGCTCAGGGTAGCGATCGTTCATGGTGTGGTTACGTTTGGAAGGGTGATGGCGGGGGCCTTCGATGGCGGCGGAAGGCGTAGCACGGGAAGGCTCAGCTGTTGGCTCTGGCCCTGATGCAGGAAGGTGGCGGTTTGCGGCGTGACGCTGGTCAGCGTCCAGCCGTTGTCCAGCGTGCTGCCCACGGCCAGCTTGAGCGTGCGCTGGTTGGCCAGGCGCAGCAGCGCCCACTGGGCCTGACCGTCGATGATCACGCCGCTCAGGCGGATGCCGGCCAGGGAGGTGGCCTGGCTCTTGCCGGTGGCCGCATCGGGCTTGCGGTCGGGGCTGAACATCGATTGCTGCCAGGTCAGGGCCAAGGTGTTTTCAGGCAGCGCCGCCAGGCTGACGGGCTTGGCGGCGGGCGGTTGTTCATGGGGATGGCTGGCGGGCAGCCAGTCGACGGTCCGGCCGGCGCCCAGCAACAGGCTGCTGGCCACGCCGATCAGCACCGCCGCAGTCACCAGCAGGGTCAGGCCTGCGCTACCCAGCTTCATGTCGCAGGCTCCTTGGCCAGGGTTACCGGCGCCGGTTGCAGATAGCCGCGCAGCAGCAGGTGCACGCGCAGACGCCCCGCGCCGCCGACCGAGGGCGCCGTGCTGGTGCGGCGAACGCTCAGGTTGTCGACGAACAGGAAGGGCTGGCCGTATTCCAGATCCCGCAATAGTCGGGTCAGGGGTTCCAGCGCACACTCCAGGGTGAGGCTGACCTTGACTTGGCGGTACGGCTCGGCCGTGTCCTGCTCCGGGGTGATGGGCATGCGCTGGGTCACCTGGCAGCCTGGGCCTTGGTCGGCATGGGCCTTGACCAGGTCGAGGCTGCGTTGCATCAGGTCGGCGGCCACGGCGCTGGGGTCGGTGCCCGGCAGCAGGCTGCTGCGGCTGGACGGATCGCGCCGCGCGGCCTGCAGGCGCTGTTGCAGGTCATCGCGCTGGGCAAGTACGCCGGCGTAGCGTTGTTGCTGCTGGCGCAAGGTATCGGCCTGTTCTTCGATTGCGGCCAAGGGGTCCAGGAACCAGCTCTGCACCAACAGGTACCAGGCCAGCCACAGCACCGCGGCGAGGGCTATCCAGGCGGCGCCGCGGCGTTCGCGTGGCGTGAATTCACGGCGCATCGGCAGGCTCCTTGCGCATTTGGGCGCGCAGCGAAAAACGCTCTTTGGCGGTTTTTTCGTCGGGTTGGATGATGCCCTGGAATCGCGCATCGACCAGGGTCTGGCAGGCCTTGACCCGGGTGATCAAGGTGCTGGCCTTGGCGCTCTGCCCGCTGATGGACAGTGTGCCGTCTTCGGCGATTTCCAACTGCTCGATCCAGGTGTCGGCACCCAGGCAACCGGTCAGGTCCACGAGCACGCTGGTCAGGGTCGGCTTTGCGGCTTTCTGCTGCGCCAGATAGCGCGCAGCGCCCTGGGTATTGGCCAGCTCCTGACGCAACGCCTGCACTTGCTGCACCTGCTCGCGCTGGGCGGCCACGCTGTCCTGCATGCTGGCCAGGCGGTCGCTGCGGGCGTCCAGCCACAGCAGCATGCAGGCCAGGGTCAAGGCAACGCACCCCAGCGCCAGGTAGCGGGTCAGGCGGTAATGTCCGGAGCGAGGGGGGCGGCGATCCGCCGGCAACAGGTCGACGCCCAGAGGCTGGCCGGCACGGTCCAGGCCGTCCACGGCCACGAACGTCAGGCCACGGTCGCGACACTGATCCAGCATCTGCGTCAGACGCTCCTGCACGATGGCCACCAGCAACACCTGCGCCTGGGTCTTGCCCCGGCTTTGCAGACGCGCCACGTAGTGCATGCGCTCGCGGGGGAAGGGCGTGTACTTGTCCAGCTCGAAACCCACCACGCTGTGCAGGTCGCGAATGGCTGCCAAGGGCAATTGCAGGGTCTGGGCCATCACCGTGTCGGCGGGCAGCAGCAGCACCAGGCGCTCGCCCGGAGCGCTGTCGAGAGGCTCTGACAAGGGCCAGCGAATCGAGCGCTCGCTCACCTGCGGCAGCAACCGATCGCGCCAGCGGGCGGGCAGCGACTGGCGCAATTCGTGCAGCCATGCCCGCCACAGCCCAGGGCCCGGCGAGGCGCGCCACTGGCTGTGCAAGCGTGCCTGCAGCGGCGCCAGGCGTTGTGTGAGTCGTTGCTTCATTCTTGCCAGCGCAGGACCCGGTAAGGTCGTGCCCCCTCCTTCGATGGGTTGAGTAACAGGGTGACGCGCAGCGTCGTGGTGTAACCACCCGGCAGCGTCGCCTGGCTGCGGATCGTGACGATCGGCCCGGCGTCTTCGCCCACCGGCCCGCCCTGTGGCAGGTCCAGTGCGCGGCGCAGCCATGGCGCCGCCAAGCGTGGTTCGGGGCTCGGCAGGCCGCTCCACAGGGTCAGGTAAGGCGCAGCGCGCCGGTACAGCGACTGGTCCATGCCCGGTATCGCGCGCAGCTCTTCGAGCATGCGCAACGGTGCGTGGCCATCGCCCCGGCGCTGTTCCAGCGCTCGGGCCAGCTGGCGCGCCTGCTCGGCGCTGGCGCCGGCGGCCTGCAATAGCCGCGCGATCTGTTCGGCGGAACCGGCGTTGAGGTCCAGCTTGCCTTGCTCGCTGCGCAGGCTGACCGCCAGTTGCGCACCGTCGAAGCTCAAGGCGTGGGCTTGCCCATCGGCCAGCCAGTGCCGTTGCGGATCGCGCTGCAGTTGCGCCACCACCGCCATGCCCACACCCGCTTCGGCGGCCAGCAACGCCTGGGTATGCTGGCGTTGCCACAGCGCCTGGCGGTTCTGCAGGTGCACCCAGCCCACCAGGCCGGCCAGCAGGGCGCTGAGCAATGCCAGCACCCACAGCACCAGCAGCAATGCCACGCCGCGCTGACGACGCATCCCAGGTCGCGCTGTCACAGCGCACCGGCCTCGCCGGACAGGTCCAGACGCAGGTTCACGCTTTGCAGCGGCCAAGGCACCGGCCCCGCCAGCCGGACGGCGATGCGTACCCCGCGCGGCAAGCGGCTGGGCCATGGCCAGTGATCCAGCCAGCCGGTGGGCTGGCCTTGCGGCGTCAGGCCGCGATAGCTCAACTGCAGCGCCTGCACCCGATGCAGCAACACCTGTGGCTCGCCGTGAGGTTGCAAGGCCTGCCCTTGCAACCGTGCCAGCGTGAGCTGCAAGCGCTGGCCCACCCGTTCCAGACTGTGGCGATACACGCCGCCTCCCAGGCTGGGCGACAGCGGTGCATAGAAACGCATGTGCTGTCCGTCGCCCTCGAAAATCGCCTCGGCAGGCTGCCCTTCCAGCGCGCTCTGCCCGGCACCCGCCGCCAGCGGCAGGGCCTGCCCCAGCGCCGTGCGCAGAAAGTTCTGGCTGGCGCGTACTTCGTCCAGGGCCATGCTGTAGCGCTCGGCCTTGGCCATGGCGCGGTTGGCGCCCAGGATGGCGCCTGCGATCAGGCTCAGCAGCACGCCCAACAGGCTCAATACCACCAGCACTTCGAGCAGGGTGAAACCATGGCTGCGCGCTTTCATCGATTGGCGCCACTGGCGCGGCTGCGCACCTGCAGCGTGCTGTATTCAGCCTGGCGGGCACCCTGACCGACGCGTAGATCCAGGCGCCAGACGTCTACCGGCGCCTCACCGGCGGGCAGGGCGCTGATGGCCAGCCGCCAAGGCAGGCCACTCCAGCGCCCTTCGGTGCTGCCTGCCTGCAATTGGCCCGCGCTGGCTTCGTCAAGAATCGAGCGCGCCGCCAGGCTCAGCTCATCACTGCGCTGGGCCTGCTGCAGGGCGCGGGCGCTGTTGCCGAAAGCCATTACCAGCACGGTGCTGCACAGCGCCAGTATCAGCAGCGCCGCGAGCATTTCCAGCAGGGTGAAACCGCGCTGGCCGATCAATTGAGGCTGCGCAACTGAACGTTGCCGGTCAGCCAGTTGATGTCCACGCGCCAGCGTTTGTCATCGCGTGCCAGCAGCAGGTGCCCACCGCTGGCGCCGCCATTGGGGTAGAACTCGAAGGCCGGCCCGAGCCCGTCGGCGGTCTGCAACTGCACGTGCATATCACCGGGCAATTGCCGGACCGGCTCGCGCGGCCCCTGGAAACGCCCGGCGTTCAGGTCGAAGCGGGTCCGCGCCGGCTGGCCGGTGACGATGGCCTGCACCCTGGCGG
Source organism: Pseudomonas sp. PS01301 (assembly GCF_029960215.1). Classification (NCBI taxonomy): domain Bacteria; kingdom Pseudomonadati; phylum Pseudomonadota; class Gammaproteobacteria; order Pseudomonadales; family Pseudomonadaceae; genus Pseudomonas; species Pseudomonas sp. PS01301. The sequence continues at coordinate 27,041 of NZ_JASCPM010000019.1, forward strand.
CCCGCAGCGACTGCACCACTTCACTCAGCGCGCGCCGCTCGCTGGCCGCGTGCAGGCCACGGCCGACGCCGAAGCCGACCAGCCCGATGGCGATGCCGATCAGCACGATCACCACCAGCAGTTCGAACAGGGTGAAGCCACGGTGGCTACGCGGGCGGTTCATGCTTACTGCCAGTTGCCGATGTCGGCCTTGTAGCCGTCACCGCCGGGCTGGCCGTCCTGGCCGAGGAAAATCAGGTCGAAGCTGCCATGCTCGCCGGGGTAGCGGTAGGCGAAGGCGTGGCCGAACGGATCCTTGAGGTCCGACGGCTTGGCATAGGGACCGGCCCAGCCGACGGCGTTGGCCGGCTTGCTGACCAACTGCTGCAGATTCGCCGGCGGCGAGCCGACGTCCAGGCCGTAGCTCTCGATTTTCATTCCAAGGCTGGCGAGTTGGGCCTTGCCGGCGCCGTACTTGCCCTTGTCGACATTGCCGCCGACCTGGCGCACCACAATGGTGGCGACGATGCCCAGCAGGACGATCACCGCGAGCATTTCCAACAGGGTGAAACCGCCCTGGCGGGTGCCGCGGGCAGAGTTGAATCGGGACATCGCAGTTTCCTCAAATGTTACTGGTAAGACTCATCAGCGGCAGCATGATGGCGAGCATGATCACCGCCACCATCACCGCCATCACCACGGTCAGGCTGGGCACCAGGGCGGCCAGCAAGCGGTCGATGCCACGCTTGGCCTCGACGTCGAATACGTCGGCCACCTTGAGCAGCATGGTGTCGAGGTTGCCGGACTGTTCGCCCACCTCGATCATCTGCAAGGCCAGCTCCGGCAGCAGCGGCTGCTCACCGAAGGCCTGCGCCAAAGTGCCGCCGCCCTTGACCCATTGCGTGGCCTGTTCCACCTGTTCGCGCAGGGCATGGTTGCCGCACACCTGGCGCACGATGGTCATGGCTTGCAGCAAGGCCACGCCGTTGTTCAGCAAGGTGCCCAGGGTTCGCGCCAGCCGCGCGACTTCGATACGTTGCAGCAACGGGCCCAGCACCTTGACCGACAGCACGCGACGGTCGTGTCGCTGGCGCCGCTGCGGATTGCGTCGCGCCACGGCAACACCCCAGACCAGCGCCACCAGGGCGGCGAGCAGGAGCAGCCCATAGCCGCTCAGAAATTCACCCAGGCCAAGGATCGCCTGGGTGATCAGAGGAATGGGCACGCCCAGGTCGCGGAAGATGGGCACGAACTGCGGCACCACATAGGCCAGCAGCAAGGCCAGCGAGCCGAGCACGCCGACCACCAGGAAAATCGGATAGATCAGCGCGTTGATCACTTCGCCACGCACTTTCTGGCTGCGCTCCAGGTAGTCGGCCAACTGGTGCAGGGTGTGCTCCAGCGAGCCGCCTGCTTCCCCGGCGCGCACCATGCTCAGGTAAAGACTGGAGAACTGTCCGTGTTCCTCTTCCAGCGCCTGGCTCAACGGCTTGCCGGCCTTGACCTGCTCGCGCACACGCTCCAGCAGGGCCCGGCGCCGAGGTTCGCCAGCCTGTTTCAACAGGATGCCCAACGAACGCTCCAGCGGTTGCCCCGCCCCGAGCAGCGTTGCCAGTTGCTGGGTAAAGCCAACCAGCGCGGCGGCATTCATGGCACCGCGCTGGCGCGTACCGCCAAGGCTGGCCTGGACATCGCTGTCCAGGCTCAGCAGCAACAGCCCACGCTGTTGCAGTACCCGTGCGGCGGCATCGCGATCGCTGGCTTCCAGGCTGCCTTGACGGCTGCTGCCGTCGGCGTCCACTGCCCGGTACTTGAAATAGGCCATGATCAGTCGCCGCGCGTGACGCGCAGCACCTCTTCGAGTGAGGTGATACCGGCCACCGCCTGGCGCAAACCTTCTTCATACAAGGTACGCAGGCCACCGCGGCGCGCGGCCTGTTCGAGGGTGGCGGCATCGGCCTGACGCATGAGCAGCGAGCGCAGCTCTTCGTTCATGACCAGCAACTCGGTGATGGCGCTACGGCCGTGGTAACCGCCGCCGGGCAGTTCGCTGGCGGGTCGGTAGAGCATGATCGGGCGCTGCGCAGTGAAGCGCTCCAGCCCATGCTCGGCGATCAGTTCGGGCGGTGCCTCGAACGGCACACGGGTCAGCGGGTCGAGCCGGCGGACCAGGCGCTGGGCCAGAATGCCCTTGACGGTGGACGCGATCAGGTAGCTTTCCACGCCCATGTCCAGCAGGCGGGTGATGCTGGCCGCGGCGCTGTTGGTGTGCAGCGTCGACAGCACCAGGTGGCCGGTGAGCGAGGACTGGATGGCGATGCGGCAGGTTTCCAGGTCGCGCATCTCACCGATCATGATGACGTCCGGGTCCTGGCGCACGATGGAGCGCAGAGCCCCTGCGAAATCCAGACCGATGCTGGGTTTGACCTGAATCTGGTTGATGCCTTCGAGCTGGTACTCCACCGGGTCTTCGACGGTGATGATCTTGCGCTCGGCGGTGTTGAGCCGCGACAGGGCGGTGTACAAGGTGGTGGTCTTGCCCGAACCGGTGGGGCCGGTCACCAGCAGAATGCCGTGGGGATTCTCAAGCACGTCCAGGAACGTGCTCAGCCGCTCGCCATCCATGCCCAGGCTGGGAAAGTCGAAGCTCACGGTCTGGCGATCGAGCAGACGCATCACCACCGATTCGCCGAAGCTGGTGGGCACGGTGCTGACCCTCAGGTCCAGCTCCTTGCCCTGGATGCGCAGCATGATGCGGCCGTCCTGAGGCAGGCGGCGTTCGGCGATATCCAGGCGCGCCATGATCTTGAGGCGCGAGATGATCGCCGCCGACGAGGTCGATGGCGGGGCCTCAGCCTCGTGCAGCACGCCGTCGATGCGATAGCGCACCTTGAGCTGGCTCTCGAAAGGCTCGATGTGAATGTCCGAGGCCCGCTGCTCCACTGCGCGTTGCAGGATCAGGTTGACCAGGCGGATCACCGGCGCTTCCGACGCCAGGTCGCGCAGGTGCTCGATATCGTCTTCGGCACCGCTGTGCTCGTCGAGGGTTTCTATCAACGAACCCATGGCCGACCGCCCCTGGCCATAGAGCTTCTCGATCAGGGCGTCGACCTCACTGGCGGCCCCCACCGACACATACACCGGTTTTTCACAGGCGTAGCGCAATGCCTGCAAGGCATAGTCGTCGCCCGGGTTGGCGGCCAGTACATGAATGCCGTCGCCATGGATGCCCAGCGGCACCAGACGGTAATGACGCAGAAACCGCTCGTTGACGGTGGGCAAGGGCTCTTCGCAAAGCTGCACGGCGTCGGCCAGCAGCAAAGGCGCCTGCAAGGTCGCGGCCCACGCCTTGGCCAGGTCCAGTTCGGACACCAGCCCCAGGCGGGTCAGCAATTCCACCAGCGTGCTGCCTTCCGATTCCTGCGCCAACCACCGTGCCCGCTCCAGGTCGCTGGCCTTGAGGTGGCCATTGTCCAACAGCCAGGCACACACCTGCTCGACACCCTGTGTCGGCAAGTAATGGCTATCGATGGGGGCGACGGATAAAGACACGGTGGTGTACTTCAAATGATCAGGGGCCACTTTCGAGGCCCCTGAGGTGTAATGACTACAGTAACTAAGCGCGCTGCGTTAGTTTGCCGCAGGCTTGCTCTGCTCGGTGGGGCGGCCACGCTGGTTTTCATCGGACTGCTTTTGCTGCTTCTGTTGTTTCTTCTCCACTTTGACGTTCTTTTCCTGTGTCATGACCGTGGAGTCGCTGACGCCTTGAGCGTTTTGTTCAGTGCTGGATTCGGCTGCGAAAGTGGTGCCGGCAGCAACAAGAGTGAACGCGGCAATAGTGCCCAGTAGTGGCAATTTCATTTCAAGCATCTCCAAGGTTTGTATCGAGCCCGTCCGCCTCAGCGGATTGAAGCTCGCGATCGTTTGCCGAGTTTCGCTCAAAATGGCCGCTGTACGAGCGTTTTTGAGGGTCGATCGACAAAAATGCTAAACCTACAGACCGGAAGGTTTAGTGATGGTTCCCCATGTGTAACAAAAAAATACCGAGAAAATACTAAAACCGCCGAAGTTCACCTTTTCGTTTGACTTCGTTTGTAAACAATTGTCTTAATTTAAAGGCGCGGGCACGTCTCGTGATAATTACTGGCAACTTGCCATTCACCTTAGTTATCCAGGGAAATATCGCCTCAGAACTATCGTAAGTCGAAGTGCCACTAGCGGTGATCTTCCGTGCTTCCTATGAAGTTGCGGTATAGGCCCACTATTGCCTGAAATAAAGGCGTGCAGCACATCGACTGCGACAAATGAGCGCGGGGGTACCTGATACTTGGAGATCGTCTTCACATGCTAAATCGGAAAACCTTGGGTGCTCATTCGGCCCTGGCCCTGCTGAGCCTGGCCGTCGGCCATGCCAATGCATCGACGACCATCAGTCCGAAACAACTCGCCGCCAATGAGCTGCGCGCCGACAAGGCCGCCGAACGAACCCTGGCCAAGATGACCCAGGAAGAAAAACTGGCCTACATCGGCGGTATCGGCGGTTGGGACGTCAAGCCACTGACCCAGTACGGCGTGCCGCAGATCCACGGTGCCGACGGCGGTGCAGGCATTCGCTACACCAGCGAAGGCAACGATCCGGGCGTGGTCTACCCTTCGGGACCGAACCTGGCGGCAACCTTCAACCCGCAGCGCGCCATCGACTTCGGTCGCGCCCTGGGCTACGACACCGCCACCGGCGGCTACCAGTTCGTCACCGGCCCGGGCATGAACCTCTATCGCATGCCGTGGAGTGGTCGTGCCTTCGAATACCTCTCCGGTGAAGACCCGTTCCTGGGCGCGAGCCTGGCCCCGGCGGTGGTCAACGGTATCCAGCAGCGTGGCGTGTGGGCCGAAGCCAAGCACTACGCAGGCAACGACCAAGAGACCAACCGTTTCATCCTCGACCAGGCGATGCCCGAGCGCGTGCTGCGCGAGCTGACGCTGCCGGCGTTCGAGTCCTCGGTGAAGAACAGCACCGTGGCCATGATGATGTGCTCGTTCCAGAAGGTGAACGGCGAGTACGCCTGTGAAAGCAAGCACCTGATCGCCGATATCCTGAAGAAGGAATGGCGCTACAAGGGGCTGGTGCAGAGCGACTACAACGCCGTGGTGCACGGCCTGCCAGCGGCCCAGGCCGGTACCGACCTCGACATGATGGGCGGCCAGATGAACAGCACGGTGCTCAAGCCGTACCTGGACAGCGGCGAGCTGGACATGACGACCATCGACGACAAGGTCCGCCGCATCCTCAAGAACATCTACCTGTACAAGTTCGACAAGATCGACCCGCAGACCACCCACGACATGAACAGCGCCGCCAGCAACAAGGTCGCACTGAACATCGCCCGCGAAGGCATCGTGCTGCTCAAGAACCAGAACGACGTATTGCCGCTGGACAAGGCCAAGGTCAAGCGCATCGCCGTGGTCGGCAACCTGGCCAAGTACGCGCCGCCTACCGGTTTCGGCAGCGCCCACGTCGACGCCACGCACTACATCAGCGAGCTCAGCGGCCTGCAGCAGATGGCGCCGAACGCCAAGGTCGAGTTCCTCGACAGCTTGTCGCTGGATCCGGCGGCGTCCCAGTGGACCACCACCGACAGCAAGGGCAATACGGTCAAGGGCATGAAGACCGAGTTCTTCACCAACGCCAACTGGTCCGGCGATCCCTCGGCCACCCGTATCGACAGCCACGTCGACATGGACTGGTCCACCGACGATATCCCTAGCAACGGTGATACGGCCAACACCTCGATCCGCTGGAGTGGCCAGGTCACCCCGACCATCAGCGGCGAGCAAGTGTTCAAGGTCCGCGCCGACGGTGCGGTGCGCGTGTGGGTCGACGGCAAGAAGATCATCGACAACGGCGACGGTGAAAACATCACCAACAAGAGCATTCCGCCGACCATTCCCGAGTCCGGCAAGATCACCCTGGAAGCCGGCAAGACCTACGACGTGAAGCTCGAGTATTCGCGCCGTGATGGCTACCTTTCGACCATGGGCGGCCTGGTGGGCGTGCAGATGGCCTGGGCCTCGCTGGCCGCGCCGCAAGACCTGTCCCAGTACGATGCCGTGGTGGTTGCCGTCGGCAACAGCAGCGAATACGAAGGCGAAGGGTTCGACCACAGCTTCGACCTGCCCGAGTATCAGAACGAGCTGATCCAGAACATCGCCAAGGTCAACCCGCGCACGCTGGTGGCGATGCACGGTGGTACCGCGCTGAAGATGAGCGACTGGATCGACCAGGTCCCGGCCGCGCTGCATGCCTTCTACCCAGGCCAGAACGGCGGCCAGGCCTTGGCCGAGATCCTGTTCGGCAAGGTCAACCCGTCGGGCAAACTGCCGATCAGCATCGAGCGCAACATCGAAGACAACCCGCTGTACGCGGATTTCCCGAACTTCGACAACACCCGCACGCTCAAGAACCTGAGCTACAAGAACGACCTGACCATGCTCGGTTACCGTGGTTACGACAAGACCGGCACCAAGCCGCTGTTTGCCTTCGGCCATGGCCTGTCGTACACCCAGTTCACCTACAACAACATCTCGGTGACCCCGGGTGTGGCGGTAGGCAACACGCCGATCAAGGTCTCCTTCGACCTGACCAACAGCGGCCAACGCGCCGGTGCCGAAGTGGCCGAGCTGTACGTCGGCCAGCAGCATCCGAAGGTGGAGCGCGCCGTCAAGGAGCTCAAGGGCTACAAGAAGGTCTTCCTGCGGCCGGGTGAAACCCGTCGTGTCACCATCGAGCTCAACGATCGCTCGCTGGCGTACTTCGACGAGAAGAGCAAGCAGTGGGTCGTCGATGCCGACACCTTCGATATCAGCCTGGGTGCAGCGTCCGATGACATTCGTCTGAAGGGCCGCTTGGTCAATCCGTTCCGTCAGGAACTGTCGACCACCACCAGCAACCCACTGCCACGTTCGGCGTTGAAGTCGACCAAGGTATCCCAGTCGCACGACAACACCGGCGGTGTGTTCGAGCAAACCGAGAGCGAGAACGAATCGAGCGGAAACAGCGAGTACGAAAACGCCGCTTACTAAGTGAAACCGACGCGGCTTGCACCGCTGCCACAGAGGATCGCAACACCCCTGTAGCAGCGGCGCAAGCCGCGTCAGCGCTTGATGCAACCTGCCTGTCGCACCGCAACACACCGGGACGCGGCTCGCGCCGCTGCTACAGGGTCAGGCCGAGGGGGCTCGGATATCACGTTCTACTTGAGCTATATAACTGTCGAACCGTTCCACCAGATCGACAGTCTCCGGAAACCGCAGCCACTGCAACTGCAAGCCATCCATCATCGCCAGCAACTGGTGAATCAGCGCATCCAGGTCCACATCCCCACGCACTTCGCCAATGGCCACCAGATGATCGAGGCGTGTGCGCATGCGTCCGTGAATGGCCGCATAGCGTGACTGGAACCACTCCCAGCCCGGATGACTGTCCACCAGGCTTTCGGCATTGAGCATGCTGAAGGCGCGGATCACACCCGGCGCAGTCGCATTGGAACGGTTGATCTGCTGCAGACCCCCCAGAAAACTGCTCAGCGTCAGCTCGGTCTGCAAGGCGTCGCTGATCTTCTGATTGACCTCGTCCCGGCGCGCCAGCACGCCCATCAGCAATGCAACCTTGTTGGGAAAGTGGTGCAGCACGCCGGCCACCGAGATCCCCACCCGGTCGGCGATCCGGGCGATCGACGCACCGCTGTAGCCTTCCAGGGAAAACAGCTGCAACGCCGCATCGAGCAATTCCTCGCGGCGCTTCTCGCCTTTGGGCGCGCGGCGAGTGCGGGGGGCGATGTCAGGGGTACTGTCGGTCATGTCTGTCATGGGCACATCCTGTGTGGGGTATTTCCTGTGTCAGGTGCTTCCTGACATGGAGCATCCTGCGGGGGGTGAGGGTCAGTTCGAGCAAACGCGGTTTCTAGCAAACCTAATGCAGATGACCTGCGCCCTGCAATGGTGCGCCAGGTGCAAGGCACGTTCAGATGTGTCAGCGACGAGCGACATTAAGTTCAGAGAATCCCGCCGCCGCACCGTTGAACCGGGTCGGCACTCTCTCGATTGGCACTTACTCGATTGGCACCTACTTGATTGGCACTCTGGCCGATGCGCAGGGTCACCTGCTTACCTCTTCAACAAAACAGGTTCGACCCATGATCACCGTTCACCACCTGAACAACTCCCGCTCGCAACGCATCATCTGGCTGCTGGAAGAGCTGGGCGTGCCCTACGAGATCAAGCGCTACGAGCGCGATGCGAAAACCAATCTCGCGCCCGCCGAGCTCAAGGCCGTTCATCCATTGGGCAAATCGCCGATGATCCAGGACGGTCCGCATACCATCATCGAGTCCGGCGCCATCGTCGATTATTTGATCCGTCGTCATGGCCATGGCACGCTGCAACCTGATCCGGCCAGCGCCACCTACGACGAATACGTGCAATGGCTGCACTTCGCCGAAGGCTCGGCGATGCTGCCGCTGATGCTCAATCTGTACGTGGGCCGTCTGGGCGCCGCTGGCGCGCCGCTGCATCCACGTATCGAATCGGAGTTGGAGAACTACCTGGGCTATCTGAATACCGCCCTCAGCCTGACCCCTTACCTGGTGGGCGAAGAGCTGACCGGCGCCGACGTGCAGATGAGCTTCGTCGGCGAACTGGCCAAGGCCCAGGGCAAGCTGGATGCCTATCCGCACCTGTCGGCCTGGGTCGAACGCCTGCAGGCGCGCCCGGCTTACCAGAAAGCGATCGAGCAGGGCGGCGAGTACAAGTTCGCCAAGTGACCGCAGCCCGCGTCAGGCCGGCAGCAGCTTCTTGCAGCCGTCCTTGCGCGTCGGGTACTGCGTGCACTTGCGCGCCAGTTCCTTGACCTGCGCATCGTCCTTGAGCTGTTGGTTCGCCGCCAGCTTCTCGGTGATGAACAGCTCCTCGGAACCCAGCGTGCGTTCGGCCTGAGCGATCATCGCCAAGGCCGCATGCGGATCCTTGTTGAGCAGATGATGGGCAATCATCAGGTCATACAATTCGGGGCTGGCCAATGACCAGTCCTTGATCGCCTGCAATGCCTGCAACGCTTCCCGGCGCTTGCCCTCGGCCATCTCCACACTGAACTGCGCACGGCGAATACCCGGCTGGTCGCGCACCGGCGAGGCCAACGCACGTTCGCTGAACAGGCGAGCTTCCCGCACCTGTCGCTGTTCCAGGGCCACCGTGGCGGCGTAGGCATCCTTGTACGCCTGCAACGACGGCGCGACGGCATTGGAGGCGCGCAGCTGCTGCCAGCCATCCGCATTCACCCGTGCGCGGCGTTGGCCGTCGTACTGCCGTTGCAGGTACTGACGCAGTTCGGTATCGCGATCCAGCGGCGACATGTGCGAGCGCTGAAAATATTGACCTGCGGCGCTAATGCCGGTGGTCAGGCCCTGATTGAGGGTGACCCCAACCTCCTTGACCAGGCGATCGACCTGCAGATTTTTCACCGACTCCTGCAGGGCGTCCTTGCGCGCCGTGGCAAAGCTGGCGAGCAGGGATTGCTGCTTGCCCTGGAAGTCGCTCAGGCGTTGCAGGCTGTGGCTGGCCGCCCGCGGCGCGTAGCCAGCCTTGATCATCAGGTCGGCGCCCAGCAGATCGGCCTGATCTTCCTGGGTGCGGCCCCAGGCGGTGCTCCAGATGTTCTCCGAAAAACTGTTGATCAAGGCGGTGTACAGCACCGTATTGCCGACGGTCTTCTGGGTGCGCTGGGGGTCCTTGCTGACGAACTTCAACGTGTCCGAGCGATGATCGACCCGGGTATCGGCGACCTTGGCCGCGAGCACGATCGAGGTCGCCACGTTGGTCAGCATGGCGTTCTGCTGTTGGAAGGCCGCGCGTCGGTCGTGGTGGTGCAACAGTACATGGCTCATTTCATGGCCCAGCATCGCGGCGATTTCATCTTCGCTCTGGACGTTGTCGAGCATGCCCAGCGGCACGAACAGATTGCCGAACGGATCGGCCGAAGGACCGAAGCCGTAGCTGTCGATCACCTTGACCTGCAAGGCCGGCAGCTCGCCGGGCCAACCCTTGCCCAGGCGGGTGACGATGCCTTGCAGATACGCCTGCAAGGGCGGAATCAGCACCACGTTGTGCTGACGAATCTCGCCCGCCGGGATGGCCATGCCGTCGTAGCTCAAGCGCTGCGCCGTGACCCGCTGCGGGTCGAGCTTGTAGTACTGGCGCACGTCGGCGGTATCCAGGTAGCGACCCTGGACCTGGGACTGGGTCGAAGGCCCGACCAGATTCATGAAGGCCGCATCGGCACCCTTGAGCGTGCCGCAGCCGGCAAGCAGCAGGCAGGCCATGGCGCCGAATGCCAGGCCGATGCCATGACCGCGCGGGTGTGTCATTGGCCGGATCATGGCTTGTTGCAGCCTGCACCGAAGCCTATGGTCGAGGCATTGCGGGTGTCGGCTTTCTGGCTGTTGGACAGACGCTCGCATGGCGTGGTGACGATCTTGCCTTCACTCAAGCGCAGGTCCATGGTGTCCAGCCAGACCTTGCGTCCGCCGAGTTCGACCTGCACCAGCTCCAGGTTCGGATTGCTTTCCAGCACCGGTAGCGGCGGCTTGGGCGCGTCCTTGAGGGCCAGCGTACCCTGGGATTTGCCGTGCGCATCGAGCAGCGTCAGCGGATCCGCCTCGAAAGCCTCCACGGTGGCGGCAAACACGCCAGGGCTGCACAGCGCAGCCAATAGCAGAAAAGTGGTTCTGGTCATCCTTGAGTTCCTTTGAGAAGTGAAATACGGACGCGCCTGCGTCGAGCGAAGCCGCGCAGAAGCGACCGCCATTGCCGCCTGACAAACTGGCTGATCGGCTCTGCAATGATGGAAAGGGACAGCAGGGCGATGGCCAGCACGTTGGCCGGACTGATGTTGTTCCTCCACAGCCCCCAGCACATCGCAGCCAGCGCCACCTGGACGACGGCCCACCAGAACAGCGGTGCGCGCCAGCTTCGGGCCCGGCGATGACGGCGCCGTCGGTACCAAGCGCGCAAGCCGACGATGACAATGACAAAACCCAGTTGCACCAGGTCCAGCCAACTGATCGACAGCCAGGCGTAAGGCTGCGGATCGCGTTGGTACCCATCGTGGTAGGTCACCAGGTTGTCCAGCGCCATGGCGTGCAGGTACACCCCCGGCAGCAGGCCGTGCACCGGCGTTTGGGCCAGGTCACCGGCCGACGTGATCTCGGCACCCACCAGCACCAGCTTGTCGCCGAGCATCTGCCGCAACAGCGCGCGATCCTCCGGCGAATTGGCTTCCAGGGCACTGGCCTTGAGCGTGAGGGTGTAGGCGCAGCTGGCTGGGGCGCTGTCGCCGAACTTCCAGAAGATCGCCTGCCACAGCTGGATGTACCAGGCAGTGTCGTCAATCGAACAGTCCGCCACCGAGGTAGACCGCGCTTGCAGGGGCGACAGCGTCGTTCCCCAGCGCAGCGCCATGGGTGGGCGTTGCGCGGCCTCGGCGGCATCCACCGGCAGCCCGGCACAGTCACGGTCGCGGCAGAACTCGCGGTACAGGCCCAGCGCTGGCGTTTCGAGCAGTCCTTGGGAAGTCTCGACGGCCAGCGGGTACCTGTCGCCAACATCGCTCCACTTGACCAGGGCGCGACGGGTCATTCCATCCAGCGAGTCCAGGGCATTGGCCTGGCCGTCGACGCCGCGCCGGTCGCCGGTATTGGCCAGCAGCAGCGCGATGCCTTGTTCCCGATAGCGCTCGAAGACATTCACCAGCAGTTGGCTGCCGTTGTCGGCATCATTCGGTGCATGGTCGTGGCTGTACATCAAGTCCAAGAACACCGCCCGTGGCTTGTAGGCGAGCAGGCGTTTGAACAACTGGCTTTGCTGCGCATAGGGCAGGGGCCAGAAGGTGGCGTTGTGCATGAGGTAGGCGTCGTCGATCAGCACCACGACCACCTGCTGTTGACCGGTGTCCGGGTAGCTGCTGGCGGTGATGCGATTGATCCACTGCGAAGACGCAGCATCGCTGGCACTGGACAGCCCGAAAGGATCGAGCAGTGCAATGCAGCCTATGACCAGGCCGAGCAACACTTGCCCCAGCCAGAAGCGAAAATAATTAGCCTTCATCCGTGGCCTGATAGCGATTCCTTGTGTGTCGGCTTTGTAAAGGAAGTGGACAGATGATGTCAAGGCGATGGCAGGTAGCGCTGAGTGCGGCTGAATGGGGTTATTCTTTAATTCCCTTGCCAAACTCATGCACCGCGTCGGCGCGATCAAGAACAAACCGGCCTCCTGGCAGGATTACTTCTTCAAGGACGCCAAGCCGTTGCAGGGGAGTTGAGATCTGATGCCCTATGCCCCTAACGCCGACGTTCATGCATGTGGCATGACGTTTTCATTGGCCTGCTGAGCAAGCTGGTATTCAAGGGAGGTGCCAAATTTATGGGCGCTGACCACATGGGGCAGAATTGCTGGGCTGATAGCCCAGCGCTGATATTCGCTCCACGTCATACCCAGATAGTCGTGCAGTTCTATTTGGGTGCCCGCCCGACCTTCATGCCAGGCTTCGATGAACCTGTCGATCTCGTCTTCGCGCGCGTTCCCCTCGATGCAAAGTTCTACGAAGGTCATGTCTACCTCTCAACTGGTTCTGATTCGTCGGCCACGAACTGCGGGCTTCAGTAACCGTCCTGTTTCTGGACACACCGAGCCCAGATGAAACCCACGCCGGTCGAACACCTCGAACTCGCCATGCAACGAATCCCAAGAATAGTATCGCTGAGCTATTGGATCAAAGTAGACCTTCCTGCCTGCTTCAACAAAGGCGACTCTGAAGCCGCTGACGATTGACGGATCTGGCTTCGGCTTGCCTGCCATTGAACACTCCCTGTCTCGGTCCCATGGTGCAGCAGCACGGGCAACGGGCGGAACTATAGCGGTGAGTGCTGTAACCAGTGGCTGGCGGCTTCAGGCCAATGGTTTCAAGATGTACGTCGCGCTGCCCAGAAATAAAAAAAGCCCCGTCCATCACTGGCGGGGCCTGGGTCGATCGCGCTGCGAATTACTTCTTCTCGGGCGCCTTGATCTCGTCCGGTACGTCCGAGGACAGCGCCTGATGGCGGTCTTCGGTCACGCGCTTTTCGCGGGCCTTGTCGTGTTCTTCGGCGGCTTCGGCTTTTTCCTCGGCGGCTTGCTCAGGCTTGCCCTCGGCTTGCTTCTGGGCGGCGGCTTCGGTGTGCTCGTTGGCTTTCTGCACGTGGTCTTCGGACGTCTTGTCACAGGCCGCCAGGCCCAGGGCAGAAATCATCAGCAGAGCGAGGGAAAGTTTCTTGGGCATGGGACGCAACCATTGTTCTGAATGAATCCCTTTGAAACCGGCGCACGGCGATTGGTTCACCGCCAACGCCGGGCGCGACGCTCTGCCGCAGGCCATCAGCTCACGTTCAGGCGATCCAGCAGGCTGTACCAGGCCACGCCGGCGCCGATGTAGAAACGTTGCAGCCCGTGCATCGGCAGCTTTTGCAGAGGGCTGACCGGATAGGCGAAGTCGGCCTGGCTGTCGCACAGGCTGGTCGCCAGTTGCTGCCCCAGGCTGGTACACAGGGCAATGCCACGGCCGTTGCAGCCCAGCGCCAACGTCAGGCCCGGCGCGGGTTGATGCACATGCGGCATGAAGTCCCGGGTGATGGCGATGCGTCCGGCCCAGCGGTACTCGAAATCCAGCCTGCCCAACTGCGGAAACAGCAAGGCCAGCGAGCGTTCCAGATGAGCGAAATCCTGGGGTGCACCGGGGTCGGCGAAGGTGCCGCGGCCGCCCATCAGCAGGCGCCCATGGCTGTCCTTGCGAAAGTACAGCAACAGCCGCTGCGCCGTGGACACCGTCTCCTGTCCGGGCAGAATGCTCTGAGCTGCAGCGCCCTGCAGCGGGCGGGTGGCGACGATGAAGCTGTTAGCCGCCAGGACGCTTTGCGCCATGCCCGGCCACAAGCCATCGCTGTAACCGTTGGTGGCGAGCACTACTTGGGGTGCCTTGACCATGTGGCCGCTGGCGGTCTGCACCTGCCAGCCCGACGCGACCGGCTGCAACCCGATCACCGGGCTCTGCCCATGAATGCTGGCGCCGGCCGCCTGGGCTGCCCTTACCAGCCCACGGGCATAAGCCAACGGTTGAATGGCGCCGGCACGGCCATCCAGCCAGCCCCCGGCAAATGCCTGGCTCCCCATGCGCGCCGCCACGTCGGCGGCATCCAGGCACTGCACCGGCACCCCGCGACGTTCCCACTGCGCGGCCCGCGCGTGCAGGCCCGCCACGCCCTTGTGCGAATAGGACACCTGCATCCACCCCTTGCGCACGGCAGCGCACTCAATGCCATGGCGATCGATCAGGTCGAACACCAGGTCGGCCGAGCGCGACACGGTGTCGATCAACGGTTCCGCCACGGCCGCACCGTACAGCCGCACCAGTTCGTCCGGGTCATGCTTCAAGGTCGGGTTGACCTGCCCGCCGTTACGTCCCGATGCACCCCAGCCCGGCTCCCGTGCTTCCAGCACGCACACGCTGACACCACGCTCGGCCAGGTGCAGGGCAGTGGACAAGCCGGTGTACCCGGCACCGACGATCACCACATCGTACGTGCCCGATTCGCGCAGTGGCGGTGTCACCCGCGCAGGCGGCGCGGTCGCGGCCCACAGTGAAGGCACGTCGATCATGGCTGGCTCCGCGTGCTGGTGGTCGGATGCAACACCCGACGCAGGAAATCCTGGGTACGTGGATGTTGCGGATTGCCCAGCACTTCTTCGGCCGGTCCGGTTTCCACCAGGTAACCACCGTGCAGAAAGCACACGCGGTCGGCGACTTCCCGGGCAAAGCCCATCTCGTGAGTGACGACGATCATGGTCATGCCCTCGTCGGCCAAGGTGCGCATCACCTGCAGCACATCGCCCACCAACTCCGGGTCCAGCGCCGAGGTCGGTTCATCGAACAGCATCGCCTCGGGCTTCATCGCCAGCGCGCGGGCAATCGCCACGCGTTGCTGCTGGCCACCGGACAACTGTTCCGGATAGGCATCGGCCTTCTCTGCCAGTCCGACCTTGTCGAGCAATGCCAGTGCCTCGCGGCGCACCTGCGCGGCTGGCTCGTTTTTTACGTAGAGCGGCCCCTCCATCACGTTTTCCAACACGGTGCGATGGGGGAACAGATTGAAACGCTGGAACACCATGCCCATGCGGCTGCGCAGGGTATGCACCGTCTTGCTGCCGCGCTGCACGGTTTCGCCGAAAGCCAGGATCGAGCCGCCTTCATAGGTTTCCAGCGCATTGATGCAGCGCAGCAAGGTCGACTTGCCCGACCCCGACGGGCCGATCAGGCACACCACTTCGCCTTTCTGCACCTGTAGATCGACCCCGTGCAGCACGCGGTGGTCGCCATAGTTCTTCTGCAGTCCACTGATCTGGATCATGCCTTTTTCCTCCGGCTCAGACGCTGCTCCATGCGCCGCAACCCGTACACCAGCGGCAGGCTCATCAGCAGGTATAGCAAGGCCACCAGGGTGTAGACGGTCATGTTCTGGAACGTCGACGAGGCGATGAGCTGGCCCTGGCGGGTCATTTCGGCCACGGTGATGGTCGACACCAGCGACGAGTCCTTGAGCATCATCACCAACGTGTTGCCGTAGGGCGGCAGCGCGATGCGAAACGCCTGGGGCAGGATCACCCGGCGCATCATCATGAACGAACGCATGCCCAAGGCTTCCGACGCCTCGCGCTGGCCCTGGTCCACGGCAATGATGCCGGTGCGAAAGTTCTCCGCCTGATAGGCCGAGTAGGCGATGCCCATGCCGATCACCCCGGCCTGGAAGGCCGTCAGGTGAATGCCCATGTCTGGCAGCACGAAATAGATGTAGAACAGCTGCACGATGATCGGCAGCCCACGGATCACGTTGATCACCGTGCTCGCCGCCCACGACAGCGCGCGGATCGGCGACAGCTTGAGCAGCGCCAGCACCAGCCCGATCGCGCTGCTGAGCAGGAACGACAGCACCGTGATCTGGATGGTCACCCACGCGCCCTGAAGCAGAATCGGCAGGAAGTCCTGCGCGTTCTGCAAGAAGTCAGCAAGCTTCATGGTCGCTCCTCAGCCTACACGCCCCACTTCTGCACGATGCCCTGCAGCGTACCGTTGGCCTTGATGGTGTCGATGGCCTTGTTCAGGCGCTCCAGGGTTTCGCTGTCACCCTTGCGCACCACGAAGCACACATCGCCTACCTTGGCCGCCTTGTAGTCGGCAGCCAGCTTCACCCCTTTGAAAGTGTTCTGGCGAATCTGGTAGGCGACGATCGGCTGATCGGCCACGGCCGCCTTGATGCGGCCCAGGGACAGGTCGCGGACCATCTCGGCGATCGAATCGTAGGTGCGCACTTCCTTGAAGATGCCCATCTTGTTGACCAGGTCGTAGAACGCGGTGCCCGCCTGGGCGCCGATCACTTCACCCTTCAACGCCGCCAGGTCGGGGTAGGCGGTGTTGTCGTCGGCACTGACGATCAGGCCTTCGCCGTAGGAATAGACCGGCGCGCTGAAGTCCACCACCTTGGCCCGCTCGTCGGTCTTGAGCATCCCCGCGGAAATGAAGTCCAGCTTGCCCGAGGTCAGGGACGGGATCAGCGCCGCGAAGTTGGTCTGCTCCATCTGCGTGCCGAAGCCACCGGCTTCACCGACCGCCTTGGCGATATCCACCATCATCCCCTGAATACTGTTGCTCTTGATGTCCAGGAAGGTGAAGGGCGAACCCGTGGCGGTTGCACCAACTTTGTACAGCGGTGCCTCGGCGGCGTGCACGAGGGATGCACCAAGGGTCAGGCAGATACCGAACGCGAAACGGCGAAACAGAGGGGAGAGGCTGTTCATCGGGTCACTCCAGAAGGGATCGGAAGGTAGAGACCGCCAGGCGGACATGACCGAGGTCGCAAGCTCTATGCCATTTCATACCGAAATAATCGATTTTCAGTGACAGGAAATCGATAAACATAACATTCGTATCGGTATCCGATTTTCAGGCGCGTAAATTGCTGTCTCTTTGCTGTTGTCCGGGTCCATTCGCCGAATATTGCCTTGAGGCTCTCATGTCCGAAGATCGCAACAGCCTGTTCAATCAATCCCTGGAAAAAGGCCTGGCCGTGCTGCGAACATTCAGCGCCAAGCGCCGCAGCATGAGCCTGGCAGAGATCGCCGAAGCCTCGCACATGACCAAAAGCTCGGCCCAGCGCATGGTCTTTACCCTGGAAAGCCTGGGTTACCTTCGGAAACACTCGCGCACCCGACATTACCAGCTGACACCCCATGTGCTGGAACTGGGCTTCAGCTACCTCGATGCCCATTCCCTGATCGAAGTCGGCAACCCGTTCCTGGCCGAACTCACCCGACTCACTGGCGAGACCGCCTGCCTGACCGAACCCACCGGCGTGGAAATGACCTACATCGCGCGCTTCGTCAGCGCCCGTTTCGTACCCGTGCACATGCCCATCGGCAGCCGCGTGCCGATGTACTGCACCGGCTCCGGCCGCGCCTACCTCAGCGCCCTGCCCGAAGCCGAAGCCCTGGCCCTGGTGCAAAGCAGCACCCGCGTTGCCCACACCCCGCACACCCACACCGAGGTGGACGACATCATGGCCTCGCTGCAAACGGTGCGTGACTGCGGCTATGCCGTGAACACCCAGGAACTCTTTCTGGGCGACATGACCATCGCCGCCCCCGTCATCGGCGGCAACGGCCGGCCCGTAGCCGCCGTCCACGTGGTAGCCCCCACCAGCCGCTGGACCCGCGCCGACGCCGAAAACCAACTGGCACCGGCCTTGATGCAGTGCGTGCAGGTGTTGAGCAATTCGGCGCGGAGTTTGGGGTAGGGGGAAATAGAGACGTGGTTGTCCGAATATCGCCAAATTGACGATACTGAGCCTTGTAGTGACTGGATCAGGCTGCCGAGGCTTTAGGCGTGAGCGCTCGCAGCATCAGCCGATACAGCAGTGGCCGAGAGGCAGTGCCGCGGACCTTGGCGCTGGCGTGCCTGGGATGGGAAACGCTGGATCACCCGGATGCGGCTTGAAGGGTGGCTAATCTGCTTCCGATTTGGCAGTTACCACGTGTTCCCGACATCATCCAAGCGCACGGACACCACCTCGGTTGCCGGTCGTGAGCCGAATACGCTTGGCTGCAGGGCAGCGAGATTCTAGATAAGGGATGACTATGTTTGATATCACCAACTTTTGGCTTTTTATAGTTGCCGTTTTTCTGCTTTCCATAACACCAGGCCCCGACATGGCTTACGTGGTGGGGCAAAGTGTTGCAAATGGTCGGCGTGCGGGCGTCATCTCAGCGGCTGGCGTGGCCTTGGGCAGTTGCACTCACGCGTTGGCGAGTGTTGTGGGTCTCACGGCCCTGATTGCGGCCTCGCCTGTCATGTTTACCCTGGTTAAATATGTTGGCGCGATTTACCTGATCTACCTGGGTGGAAAGTTGGTGCTCGAGACCTTTGGTCGCGCACGCGCAGAAGCCGCTGAAAGCGCTGACATCAAAAAAGATGCGGATCTTTATGGCCTCCTGTCAAAGGGGTTCATAACGACCTTGATGAATCCAAAGGTTCTGCTGTTCTTCATTTCATTCTTTCCACAATTCGTAGCGCCTGGAGGCGAGCACCACACCGCGTCTTTCCTGGTGTTGGGATTGACCTATGCGCTGGTAGCGTTTCTAACCGACGCAACCTTTGCGATTCTGGCTGGAAGTGCCTCAAGCGGCATGTCACGCAACAGATCGCTGCAGAAATTGATGGATCGTGTCGTCGGAGGTGTGTTCATCGCGTTAGGCATCAGGCTTGCGCTGACTCGTACCTGAAAATGCCTAGGTAATCGCCGGGTTTTGCGGGTGATCACGAATCACATCCCGTGACGGATGCAGGCCATTGTTCGACGCCGCAGACTTATCGACTGCCGTGCATCCCCCGATGCGCGGCAGACTGGGTCATTACAACGCGAACGTCGCCCCACGCGCATTCACGAACAACGAATAGATCGAGTGACTGCCGGCCATGAACAGCCGGTTTCCCTCGCGCCCGCCGAAGCACACATTCGGGCAGCGTTCGGGCAGGGAAATGTGCCCGATGGCCTTGCCCTGTGGATTGAACACGCGCACGCCGTCGAGTTTTTCAAGGTCGGCCTTGGGGTCACCATTGCCACCCCAGCCGCACCACAAATTACCCGCCTCGTCGCACTTGATGCCGTCGATGGCGGCGTAGTCCAACCCTTCGATATGTTTGCGGCGCTCGCCCAGAGTACCGTCGTCCTTCACATCGATCGCCCAGATCAGTCGATTGGGCTTGGCCCGGCCTTCGACGACGTACAGCAGTTTTTCATCGGGTGAAAAACACAGGCCATTCGGCCCGTTGATGTCGTCGATCACCCGTGTGACTTTCCTGCTCTCGCCGTCGATGCGGTACACCGCGTGAGGTTGGGTGGGGGTGATCTTGTGGCCTTCGTAGTTGTTGATGGTCTGGAAGGGCGGATCGGTGAACCAGATGGATCCGTCGGTTTTGCAGACGACGTCATTCGGGGAATTGAAGGGCTTGCCGTCGAAACTGTCAGCCAGCACGGTGACGGTGCCGTTGTGTTCAGTGCGCGTGATGCGGCGGCCTTCACTGGTGGTGGTAGAGCCTTCGCAGACGATCAATCGTCCTTGGCGATCCTGGCACATGCCGTTGGAGAAGTTGGAGTGTTCGCGGTACACGGAGAAGGTGTCCGTGATTTCGTCCCAGCGCATGATGCGATTGTTGGGGATGTCGCTGACCAACAGATAGCGACCAGCACCGATCCACACCGGCCCTTCGGCCCACCGCAGGCCGGTGGCCAGTCTTTCGACACTGGCGTTGAACACGCGCAACTCAAGGAAACTATCGTCGAGCACGTGCACCAGCGGGTCGGGGTAACGCTGACTCAGGGGCTCGGCGGCACCGGACAGTCGGGGCAGCGCAGCGCTGCCCACGGTGGCGAGCGTGGCGGAAACAGCAAGGGACTGTTTCAAGAAGCTGCGGCGGGTGTTGCCCTTTGCTCGGTCGAGCCGTTCAGGTCCGGCGGACGAGAATGAGTCCATGTAGCGATCTCCGTAGTTTTGTTTTTATGAGGAGACGTAGTAATACCTTGTGATAGGACATCGTACAAGTATTCGGCCTTGTTTCGGGTCGCTGCTTTACAGGGATACAGGTTCCCGCGGTCCCGGTTTTTTGCTCAACGCCCTAGTTTTTCAAGTGCCGCATCGGTCAAGAAAGAAGATCGACTTTTGACATTGTGCTCACGAACAAATCGGTCGATCTGCGAAATCACGAATCCAGGCAGTGTGACGTTGACCTTTTCGGTCTTGCCCAAGTAAGGCGTTATATCGATATCGAGCATTCCCCAGCCCATGTCCGTGTATTCGGCGTCGTTACGAAGGACTGCCGTCGCGCTTGGGAGAGGAATACGCTCTCCACGAGCCGCAAGTTCCTCCAGCATGATATGAGCGATCTCGATCGCAGCACCGTAGGCCTCTTCGAACGTGTCGCCAGCGGTGATGGCGCCAGGAATGTCGGGCACCTGAATTCCGACGGCTGTAGTTTCATCGCCCCACTCGATGCAGATTGGGTAGCGCATGGATATCTCTCCTCATGAGTAGGCCGTTGCCTAGATCAAGCCGGCAAGTTTTCGAATTGCTCTAACCGTACCAACCGGCAGATCCTTCTTTGGGTGTGGAACAGGAACTGTTTGCGTACGCCTTGGATGCTTGAACATGTGATGACTTCCGGCGATGCGATCTAGAATCCAACCGGCCTGCTCCAGCTCGCGTATTAGCTGTCTGCTCTGCACTCAGCACTCCTTGCGCACGAGGACTTTATAACTCTAGAGGTATTTTTTCAAGATCGAGGAACCCGTATAGGGTATCTGAGGCTACCGTCCGAGTCGTAAAGCTCAATGGTTACGAAAGTTTCCAATCAGCACCTTTCATTGCAGACCCGACCACCTGCATCAGGTCCACCTCCCCATGGCCGATAGCGAAAGCAATGCAAGCCACGCCCCGCGTGCGCTGTGCAACCTTTCTAGCGAGCCATGTGATGAACCTCTTCAAACGCTTCAACCCCGCCCGCGCACTCAGCCAGGGTGCCGTGAGCCTAAGCTGCACGGCCAGTGAGCTGGACCGCGGTCTGGCCGGTTTGCGGGCGGATCCTGTGCTGGTGACAGGCTTCGTCTCGCCTCACCTGGACATCGACAAGGTCGCGGCCAGCGTTCGGCAGCGCTTCCCCAATGGCACCATCAGCCTGTGCACCACTTCAGGCGAGCTGTGCAACAGCGCGGATAGTCTGTACTGCGCGGCGGGCGAGCACTGGGACCGCATCGTGCTGCAGTGTTTCGAGCGCAATGTGATTGCCTCGGCGGAAGTGGTCATGGTGCCGCTGGAGTGCGAAGACATCCGCAACGGTGGCAAACGCATGGAGATGCGCGAGCGCATCGCGAAGCTGGTCGCCAACATCAAGCGCGTTCAGGTCAGTACGCCCATCGACCACCGCGATACCCTGGCCTACGTGGTTTTCGACGGGCTGTCGGCTTCCGAATCGTTCTTCATGGAAGCGCTTTACGAGTCGGGCCGCTTCCCCTGCCTGTTCGTCGGCGGCTCTGCGGGCGGCAAGTCGGACTTCCAGAAAACCCTGATCCACGACGGCCAGCGCAGCTACCAGAATCACGCCCAGATCGTCTTTCTCAAGACCGCACCGGACATCCGTTTCGGTGTGTTCAAGAGCCAGAACTTCGAGCCGGCCGGGCTGACGTTCAGCGTGCTCACCGCCTCCGTCGAAGACCGCACCATCGATCAGGTGATCGACAGCAGCGGCAACATCATGAGCATGGTCCAGGCCCTGTGCAACGCGTTCAAGTGCGACAGCCATTCCCTGGAAAAGAATCTGGCCGAGTACTCTTTCGCCATCCGCGTCGGCAGCGAATTGTTCGTGCGTTCCATTGCCCGTATCGACCATACCCAACAGATCATCCAGTTGTTCTGCGACGTTGCGCCGGGCGAAGAGCTGGTCATGGTCAAGCGCACGCCGCTGCGTCAGGCCACGGAAAAAGACTACCGACAGTTCCTGCAAGGCAAGGGCGGCCAACCGGTGGCTGCCATCCTCAACGATTGCATCCTGCGCAGGCTCAACAACGCCAATGACCTGGGCAGCATGCGCGGCCTGTTTGGCGACGTGCCGGTAGTGGGTTTCTCGACCTTCGGTGAAATCCTCGGCTTGAATCTCAACCAGACCCTGACCGCGATTTTCTTCTTCCGCGTCGCCAAGGGTGCATCCTTCACCGACGAGTATGTGGATAACTTCATCGCCCACTATGGCGAGTTCAAAGCCTTCTTCCTGCGCCGCCAGCTCAAGAAAATGGTCGGCCTCAACCACGTGGTGGTGAAACAGATCGAAGCCTTCAAACGCAACGATTTCACCAGTGCCCTCGACACCCGGGGCCTGGACACCGGCATCCTCCCCGTTTTCAAAGGGCTCGCCGCTCTGGGCCAGGTGCTCGCCGACGCTGGCGAACACCAACAGCAGATGGCCACCCAGATCAACCATTATTCCGGCGAGCTGCACCTCTCCATGGACGACCTGGCGGCCACCATCGACCGGCAGAATACCGTTTCGACCCAGGCCGGCAGCACCGTCGAAGATCTCGCCCGGCAGGCCGACCAAGCGGTGATCGGCGCGCGTGCCCTGGCCAGTTCGAGCCTGCAGATTCAATCCATCGTCCAGGTGATTCAGCAGATCGCCGGCCAGACCAACCTGCTCGCGCTCAACGCCGCCATCGAAGCAGCCCGCGCGGGCGATCTGGGAAGGGGCTTCGCCGTGGTGGCCGACGAGGTCCGCAAACTGGCGGAGATCACCCGCAAGAATGCAGCGGACATCGGCGTGGATGTCGATCTGCTGTCGAGCGAGATCCAGCGAGTGGCTCAGCAGATCGAAGATCAGTCCACAGGAGTGAGTGCGTTGAGGGAGATGCTGGACACCTTGGAGGCGTCGAGCCAGACAACCGAGGGGACGGCGAGGCGGACCAAGGGGATTGCGGATACGTTGACCGAGTTGACGCGGCGGTAGGGGAGTTCCAGCAGGTAAAGGATGGGCCCACCGCTCAAAGCCTGAACCCCTCGACGATATGCTCGGCCAACGCATCGATCATCGGCGACCGGGTATCGGGGTTGCGCAGCAGCATGATGCTCGCCAATGGCAACAAGGGCATGCCCTCGGCTTCGCCGATGATCCGCAGCCCCGGCGTGATCAGGCTCTGCAACTGTGCGGTGACCGCCAGGCCAACGCCGACCGCGGCCATTATCGCCGCGAGGCTGGGGCTGGAGTAGGCGATCCGGTAGGGTTTCTGCCCGGCGTCCAGGGCATTGCACGCCCATATCCGGCAAAAACAATCGGTATTGAACATCGCCAGTGGCACGGGCGTTTGTTCGTGAAGAAAAAAGCCCTCGGCTTCGGCCCACACGAAGCGCTCCTGACGCAGCAACTGGCCCACCTCCCGCCCAGGTTCACGGGTAACGATCGTCAGATCCAGGTCCTTGCGTTGCATCAACTGCCGGGAGCTCTCGCAATGCACTTCCACCTGCACCAGCGGAAACGCCTGAGCGAAGCCGGACAAGATCCCCGGCAGAAAGCGCATGGCGTAGTCGTCCGGAGTGCCTATGCGCAAGGTGCCGACCATGTGCGGCTCGCGCAAGGTGGTGAACACTTCGCTGTGCAATTTGAGAATGCGGCGCGCATAACCCAACAGAATCTGCCCTTCAGCCGTCAGCTTCACCTGCCGGCCATCGCGCTCGAACAGTTGCCGACACAGCACGTCTTCCTCGAGCCGCTTCATCTGCATGCTCACCGCCGACTGGGTGCGGTTCACCCGCTCACCGGCCTTGGTGAAACCGCCCTCATCGGCGATGGCCACGAAGGTACGCAGGACTTCCGAATCGATGCTCTGGTAGTGGGACATTGATCAATCTCTGAGATGCACTGCATTCAAAACATTCGTTGGATTGATGTTAAGCCTGAACCGAGAATCAAGCCATCAACCCGGAGGATGAGCAGATGAAAGGTCAAACAGTGAATGCCTGTGCTTCGCATAGCTGCTGCACTCAAAGTAAATCAGCGAGATCTTTTGCCAATCCATGGAAGCGCATCACGCGCTGGTATGAACTGGCCCGGCAACGGCATCAACTGGAGCAGATGAGTGACGCCGGGCTCAAGGACCTGGGCTTGAGCCGAGCGGATATCTATAAGGAGATCGAACGCCCGTTCTGGGATGATCCGTTTTGCAAGTGAGGGGGGGGCAGACGTGTGAACTCACACGCCAAATCCTGCAGTACGTGGCGGAGCGAGGCCAGTTGCCCTTCAAGTCCGTTTTGATCACCGAGGACGATGAAGCCATGCTTGAAACAGTGCGGGAACGGTTGGCGAATCCTCAGCGAGTCAATGTTTCGCTGGATGACCTATAGCCTTAGAGTTGTCACCACCCGCTCCTCGCCATTGGCCTAGCGCCCGATAACACCCTTCGCCACTTGCACGCGGAGTACCTTGTTGGCAGCGGTGATATAGGCCCAACTGCCTTGTTCATCCGAGCAGAACGTCAGGTTGCTGGTATCGCTCGCGCTTACCAACAGTTTGCCCAGCGACTTGCCGGCTGCGGAAAAGACCTGGATCCCTTCCTTGCTGCTGCTCCAGACGTTGCCAAGCGCATCCACCTTGATACCGTCGGGAATGCCGGATTCGATCTCGGCAAAGACCTTGCCGTTGCTCAAACGACCGTCGCGGACCTGATAGACCATGATGCGTCGAGCCAGCGTCTTGTTGCTGAAGTCATGGGCCATTTGCGAGTCGGCCACATACAACAGCTGTTGATCCGGCGAGAAGGCCAGCCCGTTGGGTGAATGCAGTTCTGGCGTATCAAGACGGGTGATCTCACCGGTCTCGGGCACATAGCGATAGACGAACTCCCCACCCTGCTCGGGTGTGCCGCCATAGCCTTCGCTTTTGCTCAGCACCCCGAAGGTAGGGTCGGTAAACCAGAGCGTGCCGCTGTTATCGGCCACCACATCGTTCGGGCTGTTCAACCGCTTGCCCTGGTACGTGTCGACCAGAGTCCGCCACTCACCGTTGGCCTCCTGCCGCACGATCCCGCGCTTGCCGTGAGACGCCGCGACCACACGGCCCTGCGCGTCCAGCGTATGCCCGTTCTGGAAGTCGGCCGGTTCCAGCCAGGTCGACACGCCATCCTTCGCTTGCCAACCGCTGACCTTGTTCGCCTTGATATCGCTCCATATCAGACGACCATCCTGCAGACACAGCGGCCCCTCGGCCCACTTCGCCTGATCGGTGAGCAGCTCGACCCGGGCCTTGGCGTCGACCAACTGGCTGAACGCTGGATCGGTGACCACTTGCCGGACAGGCGCCGCTGTAGTGGCTGCGCTGGCAGAACCTGCGACCAGAATCGCGCTGCCCAACAACCAGGACGAAGGGCTCAGGAACAGTTTTTTAAAGGTTGGATTCATGTGTTCAGGTCCGTTGGAAATCAGTAGGCACAGCTGCCGTTTATGCGCTTGTCAGCCGCACCTGGCTTGAGTTTGATGATCAACTGAACATTGGGTTCATCGGCTACGGTGCGGGTCAGGGATCGAGCGGCGACACATCGCTGCAGGAATAACTTTCCGGAGCAGGTAGGTTGGTCAAATTTGAGGTAGTGTTTCTAACGCACCAGACAAGCCCCCAGGCTGGAAAAGCAAAACCCTTGTTCATAGACCGAGTGAGCTTTCATGAATCGCCGCAATTTCATTCTAGGCGCCGGCACGGCAGTGTTGATGTTGAAAGTAGCGGCCATTCAGGCCAAAGATCCAACGGCCAACAGTGAAACAGTCCAGCTGTGGAGCGACGTCCCGCCAGGGGGCGGCGGACCCTCGGGCAACCACCTGCTCACATCCCATGGCTCGCTAAGCAACGTCACCCGTCCATACCTACAGATCTTCAGACCCGTCAAACCCAACGGAAAAGCGGTGATTGTCGCTGCCGGTGGCGGGTACAAACGAATCGAACTGGGGATCGAGGGATGGCCCTTGGCGTATTGGCTCACGGAGCGCGGGTACACCGCGTACGTGCTGGCCTACCGCTTGCCGAGCGAAGGCTGGAACGCCGGCAACATCGTCGCACTGCAAGACGCGCAACGCGCGCTGCGCATAGTCCGCAGCCGGGAAAGCCACGTTTCGCTACTGGGCTTTTCAGCCGGTGGCCATCTGATGGGCATGACCGCAACGCTTGGCGATTCTCAGACCTATGCAGCGCAGGACAGCATCGACTCGATATCCGCCGTGGTTGAAGGAGCGGCGTTGATCTATCCACCGATTACGTTGGAGCGGCCTTACACACATACTTCGACCCACAAGGTACTGGTGGGGCCAGACGCGTCGGCGAAAGAAGAGGCTGAGTGGTCTGTGCAGAATCGGGTGACGGGGAGCACACCGCCCGAGTTCTTGGTGCAGGCGGAGGATGACGCGGTGGTGGATCCGCACAATACGCTGATCATGGCTGAGGTTTGCGAGGAGCGTGGGGTGGCTGTGGAGATGCATCGGTATGCGACAGGAGGGCATGGTTTTGGGTTGGGGAGGAGGGGGACGGCGAGTGGGGAGTGGCCGGGACGGTATGAAGCGTGGTTGGGGAGGTTGGGAACGGGTTGACCTACGGTGATCAGGATGTGGCTGTAACTAAGCTTGTGGCCACCCGCGGTTCCTGCCGGGCTCAAGCCCTACAAACGCCAGAGCGGATCCTGCCCCATCGTTGCCGTTGCCCATTCTACAAACGCACGCACCCGGGCGGACAGGCGCCTTGAATAGGGATATACCAAACTCATTGGCATGCTTGGCAAGTGCCACTCCGGCAGTAGCTGCACCAGCTTGCCATCTGCCAACAACGCCTGTGCCTCGCACAGCGGCAAGGCCACAAAGCCCAATCCTGCTTTCGCCGCCGCCATGTAGGCACCACCGCTGTTGAATCGCATAGCTGGAGTCTGCTCGATCAGCACGCTTTGACCACTACATTCCAGACGCACCAGGTTCTGCCTGCCGCTGGCGGGAAACACAAAAGCCAGATAGCGCAACTGTGTGAGGTCTTGCGGACTGTTTACCGGCGGATGTTCATTCAGGTAGACGGGCGATGCGCACAGTACAAACCGCATCTGCCCGATGGGTCGGCACACCAGGTCCGGATCGGTCACCAGGCCGCCGCGGATAGCGCAGTCGATGCCTTCCTGAACCAAGTCCGCCACTCGCTCGCTGCAGCCCAGATCCAATTGGATATCGGGGTAGTCGCTCACAAAGCTCGGCAGCGCAGGGATCAATAAGAAACGGCCTACGGGTGAAGGCATATCTACCTTGACCTTGCCGCGCGCGACGAAGCGCGTTTGCAAGACGCTGGCTTCCAACTCGTCGATGTCTTCCAGCACCCTGCGTGCCCGTTCGTAATAGGCAGCGCCGTCAGTGGTGGCAGTCACACGACGAGTAGTGCGGTGCAGCAGCTTTAGCCCCAGCTGATTCTCCAAAGCCCGAATCTGGCCTGACAGCGTGGTTTTGGCTATGGCGAGCGCCTCTGCGGAACGGGTGAAGCTGCCCAGTTCAACAATGCGGCAAAAAGCACGCATCGCCTCAAGTCGGTCAAAAGCCATGATTGTCCGGATAGTCGTCTAATGCTTACGATTTTAGCCGATTTATGAATTACATCCCGACCAATAAAGTGAGCGCGTTCCCGGACATCCACCGGGCTACTTTAGAGGACATCACCATGACCGCCCCACGCGTGAATTATGCACACGTTGCTCCACACACTTACAAAGCCCTGCTGGGTTTGGAAAAAGCGATGGGCGAATCGTCGCTGGAAAAGTCGCTGCACGAGCTGATCAAGATACGCGCTTCCCAACTCAACTCATGCGCCTATTGCATCGATAAGCACACCAGCGATGCCATCGCGCTTGGGGAAATCCCACGGCGTATCTTTGCACTCTCGGCTTGGCATGAAACACCATTTTTCACCGACCGTGAACGCGCTGCTTTGCTGTGGACCGACACCCTGACTCTGCTAGCTGACAAGGGCGCTCCTGAAGCTATCTACAGGGTGGTGGCCCAGCAGTTTGACGATCGCGAATTGGCTGATCTCACCTTCGCTATCGCCACTATCAATGCTTGGAACCGGTTTGGTGTTGGGTTTGGTATGCAGCCCGTAGAGTGATTATTTACGTTTCGGGGCGAGTGGCGCCCGTTACGGTGATAAGGAGGTGGATTTCAGTAGAGTTTGGCATGGGATGGAACTGCGTTGGTCAAACAAATTACTACTTCAAGACTCTGAGTCGGGCAAAAACAGCTGTGCAATAGGAGGTGAATACCTAGGTGTGAGCTAGGTGTAGTCAAATACTTGATCTACGGCACCATCGTATCCGTTGCCATTGTCACTAACTTCGGTGTTTAGTACGCCTAGCTTTTCGCGGCAACCGGCCGCTCCTGCAGGGCAATGCGGTTGGGAGACAGCGGCCGGACACCTACCAAAAGCACAAGCAACAAGAACCACCTCGGGGAGAGCCTTTCTTGTCAATTATAGTGCGGCACTAGGAGTCGAAAAATAAATTAAGCATCTGAATTTATTAGAGATTGTTATCTAAGTTTATGACTCTATCTCTATGGCTACCCTAATTGGGGCAGACACCATCCTGTTCCGCATCTAAAGTTTGAGCGGCTAGGTTAGGTGTTTCAGACTCAGCGGCCGCAAGCTGTAAGAAACGGACCCCGTTGAAAGCTAGTCTTCAACAGCCGGATGAAGACAATGTCAACTTGGTGTTCCGATGAGTCTACACGGGGTCCAGATAGACTCTGCATAATAGTGGTTTCTTTACTTTTTGTCCGTGATGGCGGATAGCCCTTTGATTTGGAACCATTTCTTCGACTTAATAAGTGGGGAGCTGAATCGATTTCCGCTAACCCTGGTCGATGTGCGGATGAGCTCGTCCATTGCAGCTGCGAGGCCATCATCTTTGTAAGCAATAGAGGCACTGCCATCTGTAAGGCAGGGAGTGCTTGGGTGGTTTATCTCGGAGAGATAAGTGTCGAAGGTGCTGCGCGCAACGGCCATTCCGTAAATTCGCCATGCGTACTTCTTACCTAAATATAGCCCGCTTGTTGCGCTGTGAGTTACACGTTCCTTAGATTTTTGGGTTTCGACAGTACGCTTCTCTTCACCGAGCAAGCGTGCAACGTAGTGACTTTTATATTGGTCAACGTCATCCGCTTTGGCTGTGGCAGAAATGTCTACCAAATTTATACCGCCATCTAAGGTATAGCCGATGTTGTACCTTGCACCCTCTTCAAGTAGAGGTTCCTGATTGGCGATGAACTGATACACTGTAGTGGTATTTTCAGGTGTGAAACTATGCAGAAATTTTCCATCTGCATGCTGAGATATATTGTAGTTGGTGACAATAAGTGTTGGGGTGGTAAAAAGCTCTCGTGACTTCATCGACTTTTCCTTGTTTAGAATTAGAGTAGAGCTTGGGTTATGCCATTTCCATAAATTTTTGGGGGGGCTACCTTGGTAGTGTTAGTAGGAAATTGTCAGCAATTTCAAAAAGGCAGTCTGTAGGGTCTTCCCCACGTTCTTTCATATGAAGCATTTCACATACTTTTTCGTCATTTATTATGAGCATTAACTTTCCTTGTTCGCGCATTGCTCCCTGCGTCATCGCAATGGCGTGCGGCTCTGCACCCACCCTTGTCATAATTATAGCCATACGTCGCAGGCCGCGCTCTAACAGATACTTCTCCGTTGTAAGAATTTGGCCTTGTTTAATTTTGCCCGAATAGTTTTTGAATTCAAAAAGCACATAGCGACTGTTTAGGTGATCTATTATAAATTTCCAAAATTCAGTGGTTGGCCTGACGCGGCAGACGTAGTCGTAACGATTTAGTCCGTCATCTGTTCTTTTTTGAGAGTGCCAGCCGTGAAGGTCGTTTGGAAACAAATACTTCAGAATTTCTTCACATGTTTTCTCGTACTGCGTCCAAGCTGTTTTTCCCTTTTTGATTTTTTTTAGCGCGTGGCATAACTCGGTCCCCCTAGTTTCATGAACTTTTGAAGGGGATCTTCCAAGTGGCCTGCTCCGAAGTATGGGCTCACTGCTAACTGTATGTATTGCTTGAGGCTCGCTTGGGCTTGTCTCCAGTAACGCATCTAATTCTTCTGCAAGTTCAGGGTGAGACATACACCAGGATCTTAGGTCGGTCTGATCTACGAGCGTAATGTCATATTTTTGCTCTAACATTTCTCTCAATTCTGCAGAAATAATGCATGATACAACTAGCATTCCTTTGTTGAAGTTTTGAGCTATGCCGTTACTTGCAACGCGAGCTGCGGCGATGTCAATGAGAGAAGGCTGAGCGCGCGCAGTACGATAATATTTAACCTCGATTGCCCAACTTTCATTGCGATAGGTTCCTAGCAAGTCAAATCCTTTGTCTCCCCTGCGAAAATTATATGAGATGACAAAGTTTTTAATTTCTAGAATGCGACTCACGAGATCTTCGAATAATTGCCATGTTGCCAACGGGGTATTCATTTTCATGGACTTTGACTTTTTATTGAGTCTTGGGTAAATGGCCAGTTGGCCTATTCGCTAGGTTTGGGTGGTCGCGATTGTGCAACCCTGGGGTAGAAGCCGACTGTCTCTGCCTTAGGCGAAGACAACGGCTACTCTCGCCAGTTCTACCATCGGTTGAAGCTTAGTTAGCTTCGCGGCCCGTATACATTTTCTGTGAAAAAGCCTAATCGAGGGAAGTGCTTCTTATGTATAATTCAGGGGTGAGGGATTTGATTTTCAAATATCCTGGAGAGATCTATCTGGAAGTCAGCAGGTGTATCCTTATTATAATGCCAATATTGGACTAGAGCGGTGACACTGTTAAGTGTGATATGGGCTGAGTCGACCATTAGTTTGAGTAAGTCAAGTGTCTTCTGTGTTTTGATATCAAAGGCTTGTGCGAGTAAATGCATATCTCTATCATCGGTAACTACAGGAAGGCCTAAGACGTAGCTATGTGCCAGATATATAGCGTCTACCCTTGACGGACCTGGCAGTTCACTCTCAACGTGATCCCAGATGAAAGAATATGCATCGGCAATAAGCTTTCTTTGCTGACGTGAAACCGTAACGGTCTGGGACCGTTCGTCGCAATGCTCTTTTTCTAATGCCCAGAAGAATTTCGTCTTAAGGCGAGAGCTCTTCTGTATCTCAGAGTTTGTTTCTGGCAATACGTAGAGGCAGTAATTTTTATCACCAAACTCGATGCACAGCAACGGCCGAATAGAATGTGCGAGCCTCAGATAAGAATTCGTATCTGTTAAGATCTTCGATTGCGGCATTAAGTTAACTCCGCAACAATACCCCGAGCATCTAACGCCGAGACATCCATGATGGTCTGAACATATCCTGGCCCTTTCCCGGTATCCTTCAAATATCGTCCAATAACATCGAAGAAAGGCGTGTCGAAACATTCCTTAGATTTGGTGATATAGCCTGCGGGGTCGGGTTGGGTGTTATTAAATAAATGATGGCTAAGTAAAGGTATTTCACGATTAACATTAGTGGATGCTTGGAATATTGCAGGCTTCAAGCTTAGCGGGGTTAAGCCGCTTTGAAGTGCATATGCATTGCATTGGCAGTAAATCGAGTATGGCGATATTGCAGTGTGCAGTGCAATTTCTTTAATTTTGTTTATTTGTCGGCCGGCGCCATTGAGAGCTTGAATAGCAATATATGCTTTCTTAGCTTGCTCATGAGGGAAAAGAAGTACTCCGGCAAAGGCATCAGCGAAGTCTTCCGCCTCATCGCCCCGCAGGCCTGGTGATAGGCAGTGGCCAAGCTCATGTGCCATCCAAAATTTGAAATCGAGGACGTTTACGTCAAGATTCAAATAAATCCATGTGGTTGTACTTTCAGGAAGAAATATATGGGTAGCGTTTTCATGGCGTTCTTTCGAACCCCATAAGACCGGAACGATCACCGCCTGAAGTTGACTGAAATACTGGATAAGATGATAAAAATCTAGTTTGGCATCTACCGATACGCCGACCTCATCTCGGATCCTCTGAGCAACCTCTTGAAGATAATCGTAGTCATTTACGGGATTCTTCAAAACTGGAGGTACGGCTAGTTTGTCGAAAGGTAAGTACGGTGTTAGGTGTTTGAGCATGTTGCCCATTGATCGAGCACGAGTGTAATGAGCCTCGGTTGTCTTAGTACCTCTTGCCTTTCGGAATGCTACCACGGGCTCATTAATATCAGTCCTCAGAACCATCTCCGAGAACGACAGCTTGAGAATAGTCGCTAAGCGCAGCAGCTTGTCTGGCCTAGGAAATGATTCAGATTTAAGCCATTTGGAAATGGTTTCACGAGAAACACTCAGCCCATCAGCAAGGGCAGCCTGATTCAGGCCCGCATTTTGCATGGCTTCTTCGATTCGGGGGATAGCTAGCTTCTTGTCCATGGGCGCACTGTAGCGCTTGACCAAGCTTTGTCAACTTTTGTCAACCCGGTGGTCGTGAGGCGGCCTATTCGTACCCTATGGGCATGCACAGCCAGCCATGCCAACCTTCGTGCCCTAACTGCTAAGGGCAATACCATGATCGATAGCTCTGAGTCGATTCCTATGGATCCCAACGTTGGAAGGTATGCTTCACTCAGAGATCCTGACGCCATTGTTTTTCTAGGCGTCGGATTACCAGCTTGACCGTAAGAAGATAGTAAGATCGTGTGTGATCGCTGCACCGATCTAGGTGATTTTTTAGACTCAAGATGCTTTCGCCTCCAGCTCCAAGGTGTTTCCTGCTGCCAGCGCTTTGCGATTGCTGTCTGGATAGCCTTCGCCTGCTGTACATGCCTTTGCTGCGTCGAATGCGACCCAGTCAGTACGCCAGCCAAGAATGTGTCTATATCAAACTTTGTATCCATGCCTGCCCCCAAGATAGGTAGCGACTACCTCAATCCGACCATGCCCCAGCTCTTGACTGGTCTGCATGCGAGCCTCGCGGTCTAGACGCCGATCTATGGAGTAGCACCGCCCACCGTTTATAGGTGCGTGATGCTGAGTAATCTGCTCATATCGCTCGCACGCGTACGCCGCCCTCAACTCGTGGAACCCTTTGAGATTGTGCATGCAGGATGTCCCGCGCAGGGCGAATGATTTCTTGCAGAAGATTAAGGTAGCTTTCGTGCGGTGCAATCAGGTTGCGGCTACCTGCAGGCGATACCTGCTGTGCAAACCCTAGTGCACCTCGAACATGGTCGTCCGCCGCAATCCAACGTGGCGCTTAGGCGCCGGCGCGGCCGCCTTTGGTGCCATCTTGAATGTTGATCCTGCCTGGCTCGTGAGCCTTTCAGCTAAGCCGTGGGAGGTCAGCCAAGATGGCCTCTCGCAAGCGCATACCGGTGGCTCGCGCCAACAGAACGATCGAAGCGGCCCCGGCCCTAAGCTGATGATGACGGCAAAACGCCTCGACGATCTGCTTAACCTCTTCGCGGTCTTGGCCCTGTGATACCGACTGCCGAACCCCGGTGCGCTGCATACCCAACGCATTGCTCGGGCTGGGCAATTTCACGTACTGATCACCACGAAGCGCTGCCATGGTCCTATTAATGCTGGATAGGCGATTTTGCGCGGTGCTGACGGCGAGTTCACCGCGCCTAACCATGTTGCGCAGGTACGCCGCATAGTCGGCCAAGACCTTCCGGTCAATTTGCCGCGCATCATTGATACCCTGCCCCTGTTCGGAGCGGCACCACTTAACGAATGCCTGCCACCGATCACAGTGCGCCTTGACCGTACCGTAGTGGCCTCCGCCGAACATGTCTTTCAGCACTTGTGGACCTGCATAGCTCAGTTGCCTGCCGTATCCAAAATTGCGGCCATCCTGCCTACCTAACAATGCCACGTCGATCACCTCATCTGCCGTTCTCCGATCCTTGTCCCACGTCATCCCGCCAAGAATGCTGAGTGTTATCAGGGATCAAGGCCCCTGCGACCTGTGGGGATGTCCTCTAACGCGAGACTGGCGACTCCTTACGTCCGGGAGCAAGGGCATCTCATGATCTGGCCTCCTGAGCACCGTTATCGGTGGGCGGGTAAAGGCTGCATTGGCTGGCGAAACCAGCGCTGCAAGATCCTGAGTTGGGTGAAGGCAGAGATGCGATGACCGGGGCATGCCCTGATTGTCAGTCAGGTACAGTCCCTTCGTGGTCTGCGGCACCATCATTCACATCAGTGTGGCTGGTAACCTCGGTGTTTGTCACGCCGATTGTCACTAGGAGGATTGCGACAAAGCCCGTTCTATCTGGGCTGCAGCAGTGATTTGAGCGCGCGTCTCTTTCTTGGAGAAGAGACGGGCAAAGGATTGGCGCGTACGAAATGGCCCAGCGGGTAGGTTACTGCTGGGCAGAAGGGTGGCCTGGTTGCAGCATCGGCAACAAGGTTGAGTGGGCACCCATTACATGGGTAGTGACCTTACGAGCTGATCCTTGCCAATCGTACTTGGGATGAACCGCCTCACGAGGGGCGTGACCTTTCAGGGGCTATATTTTGCCGCCTAGGCAGCGCTTGCACTGTCTGATTCACGCCGGCCTAGATCAACGCACTGCGCACCATAGAGCGGAATCCGTGGCCGCAGATGTCTACCTTGAAGTCGTAGCCTATCGTCCCTAAAGCAGAGTTCACCGTGTTTTCGGACATCGATTTCCACGGTTTGGCCTCTCCGGCAAACACTCAGTCGAATTTGCCGGTGATCTTATGGATATGCTCCAGCAAGGACAACGCTTCCGGGGGCGAGGGTACAAGGTGAATGCCTCCGGCCATTTTGTACCGAGTGTGGAAAAGGGTACGGCGTCCAGCGCTGGGCCGGTGTTGGGGATTTCCCAGATGCCGCGCTTGAGGTCGAATTTGTTCCACCTTGCAAAGCGCAGTTGGCTAGGGCGCACAAACACGTAAGGCCATAGTCGCTGGAATTCCGCGCGGCGTTTGCGTGCGGGGGGGCAGGAGGATATTTGATAGGGGCTTAGGGCGGCGGTGACTGAACCGATGCCTTCGCGGCCACTGGCCGCTCCTACAGGGGTTGTGTGTGGGTCGGACCCCCAACCAAAACCACAAACAAAAAAGGCCCACCTTGCGGTGAGCCCCTCTCGTCAAACTATGGTGCCGGCACCAGGAATCGAACCCGGGACCTACTGATTACAAGTCAGTTGCTCTACCATCTGAGCTATACCGGCAAGTGAGGGCGCTGATTATAGCTATTCGATCGCCCGAGTAAACCCCCCTGCGGCATAATTTCTTCGTCTTTAGCTCTTAACCCGTCAGTGCTTATGCACATTCGGCGTGCCAACCCGGTCTACCGTTCGCCGATTAGGTCGTTTTGATGACATCGTTCGCAAGCTACTGTTTTCGCTAGCGAATCGGACATGACCGAAAAATGACCAGTCTGCATTCTGGCGTTCTGGTGCAGCACCGATGCGTCGCGTCACACTTCTACCCACAGAGTTATCCACAGGTTGCGCAGGCTTCAGGTGCGTTCGGCGATGATCATCAGATTGCGGGGCGTCAGGGTTTCCGGGCAGAAGGTGCCGACCTGTGCGGTGTACTCGCGCTCTTGCAGGTACAGGGCGCGGTCGAGCACCAGCCACAGCTCCAGGGGCTTGCGGAACAGACCGCGCAACAGTTCGAGGTTGCGGACTTGGGCCAGTCGTTGCCAGCCGCGCGCTTCGAGGTCGTTGAAGTCCACACCATGCCCTATGGGTACGCTCTGCAGTGCGGCCAGGTCGCGGCAGTAGTCGGCGAAGGGTTTGTTCAGCCAGGCGGCGGGCAGGGAGGGGCAGGGCAGGTAGTGGTCGATGCCGCGTTGCTCGCGCTGCAGCAGGTCGAAGGCTAGGCGGCGGGCCATGGACTGGTCGCGCTGGCGGCGCACGCGGGCGCCGGCGGTGACGGTGGCTTCCAGGGGCAGGCCGAGGTCTTCGAGGGTGAGGGAAAGGGCGGAGGGCTCGCTGCACAATTGGCGGTAGGCGCCGTGGTTGCGGTTGTAGCAGCAGGGTGCGAAGGCCAGGTGCTGGCAGCCCGCCTGGGTGGCGCGGTGCATGAGCTGGACGTGCAGGTCGCCGCAGGCGTGCAGGGCGACGGGGGTGATGCAGGCTTGCAGGCGCAGGTCGTCGGCCATGACGTCTTGCAGCTGGTGGTGGGCGGGCAAGGCGTGGTGGGTGCTGAGTTGGGCGCCGCTGGCGACCAGTTCGGGGTCGTATTCCAGGCAGGTGAGGCGTTGGCCATCGCGCAGCAGGCGGCGGCCGAGGTGGCCTTTGCCGGCGCACCAGTCCAGCCAGTGGCTGGTGGAATCGGCGAAGGGCAGGGCAGCGGCGAAGGCTTCGATCTGTTGCCATTTGCGGCCGGGCACGTCGACGTTGAGGCGGTGGCGCGCGGCGGGCACGTCAGTGGTCGGCAGCGGGCCTACTGCGCTTAGCGCATGCGCTTGCCGGGCCAATGCAGGAAATGGCGTAGGTGCGTCCAGGTCGAGCAGCGAGTTATGCACAGCCTCGGCGTCGGCCAAGGTACGGGCGCGCAGCCAGGTGGCAAGCTCGGGGTATTGCGCTTCCCAGAGCAAGGTCAGTTCAGTGAAGGGCTTGGGCCGCCAGAGATCGACATGCGCGGCCAAAAAGGCGTCCAGGGCGTGAAAGCGCTCACGCAACTGGTCGCCTTGCAGGGTCAGCGGCCTTGGCACGCGTCCACGCGCAGCCAACGTTCGAGAAGCTTGAAGGCCTGCACCAGCACGAACGACATGGCCAGGTAGAACATGCCGGCGGCGAAGAAGATTTCCACCGGCAGGTAGGTGCGGGCGATGATCGTGCGGGCCATGCCGGTGAGTTCCAGCAGGGTGACGGTGCTCGCCAGCGAGCTGGCCTTGAGCATCAGGATCACTTCGTTGCTGTAGGCCGGCAGACCGATGCGGGCGGCGCGTGGCAGCATGATGTGCACCAGGGCCTTGCTGCGAGACATGCCGAGGGCGCGGGCGGCTTCGATCTCGCCCTTGGGAATGGCTTGCAGGGCGCCGCGCAGGATTTCTGCGATGTAGGCGGCGGTGTGCAGGGTCATGGTCCCGGCGGCGCACCAGAACGGGCTGCGCAGGTAGGGCCACAGG
This sequence comes from Pseudomonas sp. PS01301, assembly GCF_029960215.1. NCBI lineage: Bacteria > Pseudomonadati > Pseudomonadota > Gammaproteobacteria > Pseudomonadales > Pseudomonadaceae > Pseudomonas > Pseudomonas sp. PS01301. Next base: position 64,344 of record NZ_JASCPM010000019.1, read on the forward strand.
CTGCTCTCGCGCACGGCGTCGAACTGCGCCAGCCCGTAGTACACCAGGAACAGCTGCACCAGCAGCGGCGTACCGCGAAAGAAGAAGATGTAGGCGTAGGGCAGGCCGCTGATGTACCACTTCTTCGAGGTGCGGGCGATGCCCAGCGGGATGGCCAGAATAAGTCCGGCCAGCACCGCGATGGCGACCAGTTCCAGGGTCAGGGTGGCGCCTTGCATGAGGCGCGGCAGCCACTTGATGATCACTTCCCAGTTCATTGCGAGGCCCTCGCGAAGCCGCGCGCGGCGCGTTTCTCCATGAAGTGCAGGGCAACCATGGCGACCACGGTGAGGCTCAGGTACATCAGGGCGGCGACCATATAGAAGGTGAACGGCTGTTTGCTGACGGTGACGGCGTTCTGCGCGTTGCGCATGATTTCTTCCAGGCTGATGACGGACACCAGCGCGGTGTCCTTCATCAGAATCAGAAACAGATTACCCAGCCCGGGCAGGGCGATGCGCCACATCTGCGGCAGCACCAGGCGGATGAAGATCCGCGGCGTGCTCAGGCCCAGGGCCAAGCCGGCTTCGCGGTGGCCTTTGGGAATGGCCAGGATGGCGCCGCGGAAAACCTCGGTGGCGTAGGCGCCGAAGCACAGGCCCAAGGCGATCACGCCAGCGGCGAAAGGGCTGAGCTCCAGGCTGCCGACGCCCAGCGCCAGGCCGAAGCTGCGCAGGCCGTTGACGGTGCCGAAGTAGATCAGCAGCACCCACAGCAGTTCGGGGATGCCGCGTACCAGTGTCGAGTAGAACCCGCCGAGCCACTGCAAGGGGCGGTTGCGCGAGGTTTTCGCCAGAGCCCCGGCGAGGCCCAGCAGCAGCCCGAGGCACAGGGCGCTGAGGGCCAGTTTGACGGTCATCAGCGCGCCTGCGGCAAGCGCAGGGCCGAAGCCATAGAGATCGATGTTCATGGGCAGGCTTGTTCAGGGGCAGGCGTCGGCCTTGTAGGTCGACGCCTGCCGGGCTGTCAGAGAATGCTGAAAGGGAAGTACTTGTCGTTGATCTTCTTGTAGGTGCCGTCAGCGATGATTTCCTGCAGTGCCGCGTTCAGCCTCTCGCGCAGAGCGTCGCCCTTGCGGACGGCAATGCCGATCTTGTCGCTTTCCTCGACCGCATCGCCCTTGAACTCGAAGTCTTGGCCGGCCTTGCTTTTCAGCCAGTCGTAGCTGGCGTACTTGTCGGCCAGGATGGCATCGAGGCGGCCGCTGCTCAGGTCCAGGAAGGCGTTTTCGGAGGTGTCATAGAGCTGAGCCTCGATACCGTACTTGTCTTCCAGCCAGGTGCCGGACAAGGTCGCGCGCTGGGCACCGATGGATTTGTTCTCCAGGCTTTCGCGGTCGATGGGGAAATCCACACCCTTCTTGGCGATGAACTGCAGCTTGTTGCTGTAGTAGGGGTTGGTGAAGTCCACCACTGCCGAGCGCTCGGGGGTGATCGACATGGACGACACCAGGAAGTCGAACTTCTGCGACTGCAGCGCGGGGATGATGCCGTCCCAGTCGGAGGTGACCACTTCACATTCCACTTCCATCTTCGCGCACAGGGCCTTGCCGATGTCGACGTCGAAGCCCACGACCTGGCCGCTGGTGTCCTTGCTGTTGAACGGTGGGTAGGCCGCTTCCACGCCCATGCGCAGTTTGTCGGCAGCCACGGCGGCGCCGTTGACCAGCAGTGTGGCGGCAACCGCCAGAAAGAGTTTCTTGATGTTCATATTGTTATTGCTCCGTTAGCGGTTGCTGGACATGAACTGCCTGCAGCGCGCCGACAAGGGGTTGTCGAATACTTGCTCGGGCGTACCCTGCTCTTCCACCAGACCTTGATGCAGAAACACCACTTCGCTGGAGACTTGCCGGGCGAAGCCCATCTCGTGTGTCACCAGCAGCATGGTACGGCCTTCTTCGGCCAGGTTGCGAATAACCGAGAGCACCTCCTGGACCATTTCCGGATCCAGCGCCGAGGTCGGCTCGTCGAACAGGATAACCTTGGGCTGCATGGCCAGGGTGCGGGCAATCGCCGCACGTTGTTGCTGACCGCCGGAAAGCTCGTTCGGATAGGCGTGGCGCTTGTCGGCGATACCGACCTTTTCCAGCAGCGCCTCGGCCACCTCGACCGCTTCGGCGCGGCTCTGTCCGAGCACGCGGCGCGGCGCTTCGATGATGTTGTCGAGCACGCTCATGTGCGGCCACAGGTTGAAATTTTGAAACACAAAACCGATCTGGCTGCGCAGCCGGTTGATCTGGCGATTGTCGGCGGCAATCAGTTCGCCGTTGCGTGCGGCCTTGAGCTTGAGCGCTTCACCGGCCACCAGGATTTCGCCCTGGTGAGGGTTTTCCAGCAGGTTGATGCAGCGCAGCAGGGTCGACTTGCCGGAACCGGATGAACCGAGGATGGAGATCACTGCACCGTCGTTGGCGGCCAGCGATATGCCTTTGAGCACGTCCAGTGCACCGTAGCGTTTGTGCAGGTTACGGATTTCCAGAGCGGGCGTGGCCTGAGCCATGTGCGGTCCTCATATAGGCGGGTGCGGCCTGCCATCGTCGACATGAACAGCCAGGCGCACAGCTAGCATAGCGCGGATGGCGGGACTGAACGTGCAGCTGGGTTCTCGAGTGCCTGATGCACGGTGCAAGGGCACTGTGGGCAGGACTTCGGACGGGCAGGGCGCGGTAAAAAGGCGCGATGTTGCCAGTTTTGCCGGGACGAGGAAAGCGCGAATGCAGGGGATGTTCAATGGCGCGATGAGAGGCAGGTGGCACGAAGTAGCACCTGAGTCGTGCATTGTCCGCTCAAAAGTTGCGCCTTTAGGTTGCACTGTTTTTGTGCGAGGGTGTTACCGGCGTCGTTTTTTGGTGCGGCATAACGACCCAGGCTGAGTAGTTCGGTAATGCGCAGGAGCCACAAGGGCAAACCTCAACGGATTCAATCCCTTGCCATGATCGGTCGAGGGGTCCGATTCAGGGCGGCAGGATATACCTTGGTACAATTTGGCGCAATTTTTGCGTAAAAGATATGGAACGGGGTGTAGCGGACTTTGCACAAGGCTCGCGATCACCGCCGGACAGAACGCTATTTTTCGCAAAGGTAGTTTTATGAGTACGCAGAATTCCACAGGTCTCGCTCAGGGACTCAAGCCGCGTCATGTAACTATGCTGTCGATCGCCGGTGTGATCGGTGCCGGCCTGTTCGTAGGTTCCGGCCACGCCATCGCTGCTGCCGGCCCCGCCGTGCTGCTGGCCTATGCCGCTGCCGGTAGCCTGGTGGTACTGGTCATGCGCATGTTGGGTGAAATGGCCGTTGCCTCGCCTGACACCGGTTCGTTTTCCACCTACGCCGACCGCGCCATCGGCCATTGGGCCGGTTTCTCCATCGGCTGGCTGTACTGGTGGTTCTGGGTGCTGGTAATCCCGCTGGAAGCCAACGCCGCCGCCTCGATCCTGCACGCCTGGATTCCCGACGTTGCGCATTGGGTGTTCGCTTTGGTGATCACCCTGGTGCTGACGGTAACCAACCTGTTCAGCGTGAAGAACTACGGTGAATTCGAGTTCTGGTTCGCGCTGATAAAGGTGCTGGCGATCATCGCCTTCATCGTCGTGGGCCTGGGCGCGGTGTTCGGCTTCATGCCCAACAGCCAGGTCAGCGGTGTCAGCCACCTCACCGACACCATGGGCTTCATGCCCAACGGGCTGGGCGCCGTCGTCGCTGCCATGCTGACCACCATGTTCTCGTTCATGGGCACCGAAATCGTCACCATCGCCGCCGCCGAATCGAAGAACCCCGGTCAGCAGATCTCCAAGGCCACCAACTCGGTGATCTGGCGGATCTTCCTGTTCTACCTCGTATCGATCTTTCTGGTGGTGGCCCTGGTGCCATGGAACGACCCGCGCCTGGCCGAGCTGGGTTCCTACCAGACCGTGCTGGAGCTGATCGGTATTCCCAACGCCAAGCTGATCGTCGACATCGTGGTACTGGTCGCCGTCACCAGCTGCCTGAACTCGGCGCTGTACACCGCTTCGCGCATGCTGTTCTCCCTGAGCAAGCGTGGCGACGCGCCGGCTGCCGCACAGAAAACCTCGAAGTCGGGTACCCCGTCGGTAGCTGTGCTGATGTCCACCGCCGCCGCCTTCGTGGCGGTGATCGCCAACTACGTCGCGCCAGCCGCCGTGTTCGATTTCCTGCTCGCCACCTCCGGCGCCATCGCATTGCTGGTGTACCTGGTGATCGCTGTGTCGCAACTGCGCATGCGCCGCAAGCGCGAGATCGCCGGTGAGAAGATCGACTTCAAGATGTGGCTGTTCCCCGGCCTCACCTACCTGGTCATCCTGTTCATCGTTGCAGTACTGACCACCATGGCGCTGCGCGAAGACCACCGCGTGGAAATCCTCGCCACGGGCGGCCTGGCCATCGCGGTCGTGGTTGCGGGCCTGATCGTCTCCAGCCGTCGCAAGGCCGGTAATGCGCGAGTAGCGCTGAGCCGCTGATCGATTGGACCGTTGGAATGCAAAGGCCGCTGTCAGTGATGACAGCGGCCTTTGTCGTTTCAGGATGGACAGGTCACTGCCCTGACGGTCCTCGCAAACTGTGTTCTTTTTGCGCCATGTCGCTGTTCTTCGGGCCTGCCGGAGGCTTGAAGATATCCTGCTTCCAACTTGGCCAGCGAGCGACAACTTGTCGACACATGGATACGTGGTTTAGAAATTCCTGCTTCTTGGTCGTCATTTAGGTTCCCTCTATGTAGGTAGACAGCAGATTCGCTGCTGCTGCTTCACGATCCATGTAAGAGCACGGAAGCATCTGGGTCCTGAGCTTTGCACTCTCTTCTTTCCACTCGACGATTTCGCCGTCGTCGTTCTTGCGTGCCACCGGGTAGCCGCTGCCGAGATTCGTCGAGAATAGGTTGAAAAAGCTCCGCGGGCCAACCCCGATGAAAGGTTCGAATACGACATTGTCCGGGTTGTTCCCGAGCGAGATGGCGTCGGAGTGAAATTCCAGAGCCTTGCTCTTGGGGTAGGGTTCTACGTAGACCACCCGTTTGATACCTGCAGCCACAATGTGCTTGGCGCAGTTGTGACAGGGGAAAGTCGTGCAGTACAAGTCGCTGCCCGAGCAGTTCACACCCGAGCGGGCGCTCGACAGCAAGGCCTCCATTTCGGCATGCACCACCCGGCCATATTCGGTGATGTCCTTGATCTTGCTCTTTCTGATCAATGGCGCGAGTTCCTGGTGATACTCCTGCGGAACGACCGCAAGGATATCGTCGATGATCAGCCTTTTCTGGATGGCATTGGAGTCTTGACCGCGCATGTAATCACGCCCGTCAGGCGCATCCAGGATGCCGTGGGTGTCTGGATCCTTTTCGGGCCAGTAAAGGCCTCCGTGGGCCTTGGGAACATCATTGGCCCCGGTGGCGATGATGCAGCGGTGCTTGGTCAGGACTGCCCCTACCTGACGCGACAGGTCGGCAGACCTCAACGAGGCGGAAAACGCCATGAACATCGCGTACTCGTCGAACGTCGGGGTGATGTAGGGGCGACCGAAAAGCAGGTCGAGAATACGCCACGTCTGTTTCTTCAACGAGTCGGAGTTGCCATTGTAGTCAATGAAGAAGTCGGAGAGATGGTAGGTGTTGCGGGTGTGCTGACCATGTTCGTCGCGCTCGTCCGCATCACGCTCGATCAGGCGCGATGCCTGCTCCTCCGTCATGGACAGGTCCTTCACCAGATACTCATGGCGTCGTGTCAGATCGGCGTGGACGCCGACCAGAAAAAAGCCATCCGAATAGATCTTGCGCAGACGCTCGACTTCCGCAGGGCTTTTCAATGAGTTGATGATGAACGCCCGGCGACGCATGGGGGCCGACTCGCTTCGCAGCTTGTTGATGTGCACCGCCGCGCCCAATGCCAGTATGGCGTTGTCCTTGCTCTTCCCGCGCAGCCGGTTCCCTTCTTCCATGAAGCTGCTGATGCGGTCGTACTGATGGGTGGTGTCGGCAGGGGAGCCGATGCTGGCAATGACATCCGTAGAGACTTTGATGGTGCAGGTTTCGTAGCCGAAAATCTTGAGCCGGTCGCCGATCAGCCTCGACACCTCCGGCAGGTCGGTACCGATCGTCCCGACCAGACCGATGATGAGCTCGGAATCGGAATACGTATCGTCGATGAAATAGGACGTATCCGGTGCAGGCTCCTGGGAAAGCTCCGCCAGCATTTGCGCTGCATCGTCAGGTTGCGTGTGCTGCGCTCCGTAGTGGCTATTGAGCAAAGGCTCGACCATTTCCTGGAGCTTCGATGCCGCGTGGGGTTTGCCTTGGAAGTGCAGGGTGCCAGTAGACGGGTACCAGTTAAGAATGCCTTTGCTGCGAGTCTTGAACTGATGCTGGTTTTCGTTGATTACCCGCCACTCGCCAGCGGGCAGAATGCTTTCGAGCTTTATCTTGAGTTCTTCGAACGTGCCATCAAAGCGCATGGTGACTCCTTGTTCTTGCTGCCGATCAATCCGTTGATCGAGGGGACTCTCGGTGACTTTCGAGAGGTGGGACGTGAAGCGAATAAAGATAGCCCATCAAGACGGGAGCGTACGGTAACCAGTCCTGCGATAGGTAACAGCATGTGTGAGTCACCCAAGCCATTCCCGAACTAGCTCAACGAGGCCACGAGAATCCTCAAACCCAAAACGACTTAAATAGAAATGCGAATCACTCCATGCTAGATTCTCCCGCTTTTTGAGATATGTCGACACAAAAAAACGACTGGTCTTCGCAGGATCTTCAGGGGAGAGGATGGTAGATGGCTCGCAATAACAAGATTAATTCCAGCGCGAATTCTGTGGCTTTACTCGTTGCCACACTCAGTTGGCAGGGCATCGCCGCTGCTGACCAGGCGCCTGCCAGGCCTGCAACCAACGATTCGGTTCTACAGTTGCAGAACCTGGTCATTACCGAACAAGCACCGGAAAGCCAGCAGAGTGCGGGTTATCAAGTACAGAACAGCACCGCGGGCACCAAAACCAGTACGCCTTTGTCCGAGACTCCGCGTTCTGTCTCGGTGGTCACGCGCCAACGCATCCAGGACCAAGGTTTTCAGACGCTTACCGATATTCTTGGCTACGTGCCGGGCATCTTCGCGCCGCCTTTCGCCGTGGGCGATGGTTTGGCCGGTGATCTGTTTTCCATCCGCGGTTACAACGCCACGGACTATGGCTATGGTTTGCTGAAAGATGGTTTGCGCCTGCAAGGAAACCGATACGACACCACCACCGAGCCCTATGGGCTGGAGCGTACCGAAGTCTTTCGAGGCCCAAGCTCGATTCTCTACGGGGAAAATGCGCCGGGCGGACTGGTCAATCTGGTCAGTAAAAAGCCGACCGAAACCGCGCAGGGCGAGGCCAAGTTTACCTATGGCAGCAACAATCGCCGCCAACTCGGACTCGATGTTTCGGGCCCGTTGACGGATGACAACCGTATTCTGGGCCGACTGGTGATGCTGGGCCGAAATGCCGACACGCAAGTTGACTCGGTGCCGGATGACCGTCTCTACATCGCGCCGTCGATGACGTTCAACTTCAGCGAAGACACCGCACTGACCTTGCTGTCGACTTACCAGCGTGACCGCACCAAGTTGCTGTTGGGCTATCCGGCAGCAGGAACTCTGCTCAACAACGTCAATGGCAAGATCGGCAAGGACCAGTTCAACGGCAATCCGAACTGGGACGATTTCGAGCGCGAAACCTGGACCTTGGGTTATGAGTTCAGCCATCAGATCAACGACGTCTGGCAGTTCCGTCAGAACTCGCGCTACATGGAATCGCGCTTGAACCGTCATGAAACCTGGCCAAACAATCTGAACCGGGCGGGCTTTGGCAGTACGTTAAGCAGCACCGCTTATGATCGTGACAACAAATCGATCACCTATTCAGTGGATAACCAGTTCGAAGGCCACTTCACTTCGGGGGCGTTGGACAACACAGTGCTGCTCGGCGCAAGTTACGACCGCACCTCGTTCAACCAGGATTGGAACGCAGGCCTGGGCGGTACTTACAACGTGTTCAACCCGGTGTTCTCGGCGGTGCAACCGAACGCCTCGCAATACGTGCAGAACTCCCAGCTCGATCAGCACATGTACGGCGCGTATGGCCAGTTGCAAAGCAAGTACGACAACTGGATCTTCCTGTTGGGCGGGCGTCAGGACTGGGTGCAGAGCGAATACCGCAACCGTGCCAGCGCGGCGCGTCCAGGCAGCGCAGCAATATCGGCCACGGACCTGGATGGCTGGGATCATCGGTTCAGCTGGCAGACGGGTTTGATGTACCAGTTCGAAAACGGCATCTCGCCCTATGTCAGCTATTCCACGGCATTCACCCCCGTACAGCAATCGTCCCAGCCCAACGGCGATCTGCTCGATCCGATTCTCAGCAAGCAGTATGAAGTGGGTGTGAAGTTCGAGCCCAAAGGGTGGAACACGACCTTCAGTGCGGCTGTTTTCGACCTGACCAAATCACGCGACGTGGTCGCAGGCAGCAGCGGCTTCAGCCGGCAAGTGGGCGAGAGCAAGTCCCAAGGCCTGGAGCTTGAGGTCAACAGTGACGTGACGCCCAATCTGAGTCTGGTTGCGTCGTACACCTACACGGACGCGCGGGTGACCAAAGATGCGCCAGGCTCATTGTTCGAAGACCATCAACTGACGGGCATTCCACGCAACCAGGCGTCGACCTGGGCGACGTACCGCTTCCTGGATGGCGCGCTGAGCGGTCTACGCCTGGGCGGCGGCGTGCGCCACTTCGACAACACCTTTGCCTACACAGCGCCGACGCTGTACGGCAAGCTGAAAACTGGCGATGTGACGCTGGTGGACGCCTTGGTGGGGTATGACATCAACGAGCATTGGTCGGTGGACGTGAACGCGAAGAACCTGTTCGACAAAGAATACGTGTCGGGCTGCAACAACGCGGGTCGCTGCTATTGGGGTGAGGAGCGAACGGTGCTGGGGACCGTGGCGTTTCGCTGGTAAGCCACCCAGCCCGGCCAGGGAGGGCGCGCTGGGCCTGTGAGTGGATCCGAGGACCGAACTTGATCCATTCGCATGCCCACGGGCTTTCACAAGGTGTGAAACGCCAGACAACAAAAAGCCCGCACTAGGCGGGCTCTCTGTGTGTTTTCAGGTACTGCATGCACCACCTGAAAACGAAAGGTGGTGCCCAGAGACGGAATCGAACCGCCGACACGGGGATTTTCAATCCCCTGCTCTACCGACTGAGCTATCTGGGCAACGGGGCGCATTAAACTGGTTTTTCGACGGGTCGTCAAGCGTGATGTCGAAAAAAATTTTAATTAATACCGTCGCTTACGATTTTGCTGGGTTATTCGGCGGGTGGCACGTAGCCGTCGGCCTTGGCGTATTCCTCGCCGGACAGGTACTTGTCCATCTCGCCCTGCAGGAATTTGCGGTCTTCGGCGTTCATCATGTTCAGGCGGCGCTCGTTGATCAGCAGCGTCTGGTGTTTCTGCCAGTCGCCCCAGGCCTGCTGGGAGACGTGGTTGTAGATGTCTTCGCCCTTGGCGCCGGGGTAGGGCGGGCGCTCGAGGCCGGGCAGTTCTTCTTTGTACTTGCGGCACATTACGGTGCGGGTCATTACAGATCTCCTGCGTTCAAGGCGTCGGCTGCGTGTTGCAGCAGCTTCTTCACCGGGGCTGCCAGGCCCAGGCGCGGCGGTGTGGCGAGGTTATACCAGAGCCAGTCGGCCTCGGCCACGTGGTGGGCGGTCTGCTCGACCTGCACCAGCCACGGGTCGATGGCCAGCTGGAAATGGCTGAAGGTGTGAGTCAGGGCGGGTAGCTGGCGCCGGCCAAGCAGATGCAGCGCGTGCTGGTCGGCGAGGTGGTCGAGGTCGTTCAGGTCGTCGAGCTGGGGAAGGCTCCACAGGCCGCCCCACAGGCCGCTGGAGGGCCTGCGGTAAAGCAGGATGGCGCCTTCGCGGTTGGCGAACAGGGGCATCAACGTTGCGCGTTGCGGAACGGCCTTGCGCGGCTTGGGCACCGGGTAGCGGATTTCCAGGCCGAGCATGTGCGCTTCGCAGCTTTTTTCCAGCGGGCAGAGCAGGCAGCTGGGCTTGCTGCGGGTGCACAGGGTGGCGCCCAGGTCCATCATCGCCTGGGTGTAGTGGTTCACTCGGGTCTGCGGGGTCAGGCGCTCGGCGGTGGCCCACAGCGCCTTGGCCACCTTGGGCTCGCCCGGATAGCCTTCCTGCGCGGTATAGCGGGCGAGCACGCGCTTGACGTTGCCGTCGAGGATCGGCGCGCGCAGGCCCATGCTGATGCTGGCGATCGCCCCGGCCGTGGACAGGCCGATGCCGGGCAGTTCGACCAGTTTCTCCACGTCGTGGGGAAACTCGCCGCCGTGCTCGGCCATCACGATCTTGGCGGTTTTCTGCAGGTTGCGGGCGCGGGTGTAGTAGCCCAGCCCGGTCCACAGGTGCAGCACTTCGTCTTCCGGCGCCTCGGCCAGCGCCTGCACGGTGGGCAGCGCCGCCATGAAGCGGTCGAAGTAGTTCAGCACCGTGCTGACCTGGGTCTGTTGCAGCATGATTTCCGAGACCCACACCCGATACGGGTTGATGTCCTGCTGCCACGGCAAATCATGCCGGCCATTGCGGTCGTACCATTCCAGCACGGCGCTGGAAAACTGCTCGGGACTCATCGGTTGAACAGACCTCGCAACGCATCTTTGAGTTTGGGGTCGACCTTGTCGCCCAGTTTTTCTTCGAGCTTCTCGTCGATCTTGTCGCGAATACGGTCGCCGGCCAGCTTGGCAGCCACCTGGCCCAGGCCGTCACGGTCGATGCGGCAAGCCTTGGCGCCCATCTCCAGCGGGCCGCGGCAGCGCAGCGGCAGTTCCACGCCGACGAAACGTTCGCCCACCTGACAGGCCGGATCGGCACTGGTGCCCTGTTCGCCTTCCACCACCACGCCCACGCGGTAGTCCATGCCCAGTACGCGCAGATCGACGTCGCCGTCGCCTTTGACGGTCAGGCCGGGAATGCGCACGAGCAGGTCCTGGTTGCTGGCCACGCCGTTGCGGAACACCAGGCTGCCCTTGAGCTCCTTGAACGGTGTGTCCTTGCCACGCGGTTCGCCGTTGAGGGTCTTGCGGTTGAGCACCGAGATGCCGCGGCAGATCTGCTGCTCCAGGTTGGCGTTGACCAGTACGCCGTCGTTGAGGACGAAGCTGGCGGTGCCGTTGAGCGATTCGACCAGCGCTTTCTGGCTGTTGCCCGAGCCGCTCAGGTTGCTGTTGAGGTTCAACAGGCCCCTGACCGGTGGGTTGGCGCTGTGCGATTTGATGAAGTTTTCCACAGGCACCTTGTCGATGCGCGTCTGCAACGCCAGCAGCGGCGTTTCCGGACGCACGTCCAGGGTGCCCTGGGTGGTGAAGGTGCCGTTGTAGAGGCCACCGGCCAGGGTTTGCAAGGTCAGCATGCCGCCCTGGCCCTGGGCCTTGAGGGTGGCGTTGCGCACCGGCAGGCCCTTGAGGGTCAGTTGGCCGATGGCGAGGTCGGCTTGTACGTCCAGGGCTCGCAGGCGCTCGACGGGCAGCAGGCGATCGTCGCTCCAGGCGCCGCGGGTTGGCGCGTCGGGCAGCGGCGATTCACCGGATGCCACGGCGGCCGCTTCGCTGTTCTGCACCTCGGCCTGGCGCGCCGCGCTGGCGTTGGCGGCCTTTTCGGTCTTGGCCGGCAGGTAGCGGTCGGCGTTGAAAGTGTCGCCCTTGAGCTGCAGGCGCAGTGCCTGGCGGGCGAAATCTTCCACGGCGATGCGGCCGGTGAAGGTGCTCTCGTCCAGTTTCAGCGTCAGGTCTTCCAGGCCCAGGCTGTCGCGGGTGCCCTGCAGCCGGCTGACCAGTTCGAACTTGCCGAGGCTACCCGGGGCCATCGCTGGCAGCGGTTGGCCGATGCTGTCGAAGAAGGCACGCAGATCCAGCTCGGCAATCGACAGACCGCCGGTGAGCTGAGGCTCGCTGTCCAGATTGCGCACGCGCAGTTCGCCCAGCGCACGCATCTGGTTGGCGGCCAGCTTGAGGCCGGTCCATTCGGCGATGTTGGCGGACTGGTCCAACAGCAACTGCCCCTGGGCGCTGAAGGTGACCGTCTTGCCTTGCAGCGGATCGCCCGAGGCTTCACCGCTCAGGCGCATGTCCTCGAGCTGGTAGCGCTTGAGCACGCGGTCGAAGCGAAGCTCGCCGGCCAGTTCGGTACGGGCCCGCACCACGGGCTGGTTGGTGCCCAGGAACGCGGTCAGTTTCAGCGGGATGTCGGCGCCTTCGTGAACGGCGCCGGTGCTGAGCTGGATGCTCTCGGCGGTGTACATGCGGCCGGTGCGCGCGTCGTGGTACTGCACGCGGGCGTTGTTCACGGTGAGGCTGTCGATGTCCAGCTTGACCGGGCGCGACGGTGCCTGGGGCTTGCCGGGTTCGGTGACTGCCGGGGCGTTCGGGTCGTTGGGGTCTGCCGTGGTGGTGGGCAGGGGCTTGCCGATGTCTTCCCAGTTGCCGTGGCCGTTGGCGTCACGCTCCAGGGACAGGTTCAAGCCCTCGACCCGTACGTCGCTCATCTGCACTTCCTTGCGCAGCAGCGGCAGCACGCGCACCGAAAGGCCGAGCATCTGCAGGTCGGCGAAAGGCGTCTTGGGGTTTGCGAGCGTGGCCACGCTGGCGTCGTGCAGTTCCAGACCCAGCCATGGGAACAGGCTCCAGCCGATGTCCCCGTTGAGGGTCAGCTCGACGTGAGCCCTGTCCCGTGCCAGTTGGCGAATCTCGTCCTTGTAGTCGTTGGGGTCGAAGAGGTGGGTGAGGGCGAAACCCAGGGCCACCAGAATCAACAACAGACCGAGAATGCACAGGCCGAGGATTTTGCCGAACGCTTTCATGGGCGAGTCCTTTAGTCCGAAATTTGGAAGTTAGCGGGAGAGTATAACGTTGTGCGTCTGGCGATGTGGGCGGTCTGTCGGTGCCGTTGCATCGGGCGTTCGCCGCTGCCTTGCGAGAGCGTCGCGAGCGCTTTGGCGCGCAGGTTTCGGCGATCCGGAGGAAATCCTCGGGACCGTTCGGGAGGTTTTGCCAACCATCCGGCAGATCATTGAAATAAAGGGATAGCAGTTTGCTTCCATTGGTTACATCTGGTGGTAATCTTCTCGCCTTCGACTGTCCGCTGCGACTTTATGTCGCGATTTGCCAAATGCTGCCGATAAAACAATCGATCGCCAACGTGCATGAAGGATGTGGGCGCATTTGTGTGCAGACAGCTGAACTACAAAAATCAACGGGGGTTACGAAATGAGCAGTAGTCTTTCGGGCGGCGGCGTGGGTGCCCAGCCAGGATTTCTGTCCAAGGAGCGGATCATCGCCAAGCCTGGCTTCAACCGCTGGCTGGTTCCACCAGCCGCGTTGGCCATTCACTTGTGCATCGGCATGGCGTACGGTTTCTCGGTGTTCTGGTTGCCGCTGTCCAAGGCAATCGGCATCACCGCACCGGTGGCGTGCGCGCCCGACCTGAGTTTTTTCAGCCAGGTGTTCTCATCGTCCTGTGACTGGTCGGTGTCGATGCTGAGCTGGATCTACACCCTGTTCTTCATTTTCCTGGGCTGCTCGGCAGCCATCTGGGGTGGCTGGCTGGAACACGCCGGGCCGCGCAAGGCCGGTGTCGTGTCGGCTCTGTGCTGGTGCGGTGGTCTGGTCATTTCCGCGTTGGGTATCTACACCCACCAGATCTGGCTGATGTGGCTGGGCTCGGGCGTGATCGGCGGTATCGGCCTGGGGCTGGGCTACATCTCCCCCGTATCGACCCTGATCAAGTGGTTCCCGGACAAGCGTGGCATGGCCACCGGCATGGCGATCATGGGCTTCGGCGGCGGTGCCATGGTCGGCGCCCCTCTGGCGGCTGCCTTGATGGGCCATTTCGCATCTCCTACCAGCGTTGGCGTGTGGCAGAGCTTCCTGGTGATGGCGGCGATCTACTTCGTCTTCATGATCGGCGGCGCGCTGTCGTACCGCGTCCCACCGACCGGTTGGAAGCCTGAAGGCTATGTTCCTTCGGCGAAGAAGGCCAAGGGCATGATCACCAACCGCCACGTGCACGTTAACGTGGCCTGGAAGACCCCTCAGTTCGCGCTGGTCTGGCTGGTGCTGTGCCTCAACGTTTCCGCCGGTATCGGTATTCTGGGCATGGCTTCGCCACTGCTGCAGGAAGTGTTCGGCGGCAAGCTGCTGGGCGTTGACCTGGCGTTCAACCAGCTGGACTCGGCGCAACTGGCGCAGATCGCTGCCATTGCAGCGGGCTTCACCGGCCTGCTCAGCCTGTTTAACATCGGTGGCCGGTTCTTCTGGGCTTCGTTCTCCGACTACATCGGCCGCAAGGTGACCTACTTCGTGTTCTTCGCCCTGGGCGTGGCGCTGTATGCCTCGGTACCGACCCTGGGTCATTCGGGCAACATCGCACTGTTCGTGGCGGCTTTCTGCATCGTGCTGTCGATGTACGGCGGCGGTTTCGCCACCGTGCCGGCCTACCTGGCCGACCTGTTCGGTACGCAGATGGTCGGCGCCATCCACGGTCGCCTGTTGACCGCCTGGGCCGTGGCCGGCGTGTTGGGCCCGGTGCTGGTGACCAACCTGCGTGACTACCAGCTGGCCCACGGCGTGGCCCGTGCGGCGGTGTACGACACCACGCTGTACATCCTCTCCGGCCTGCTGGTGCTGGGCTTCATCTGCAACGCGCTGGTGCGTCCGGTGGCCGACAAGTACTTCATGACCGATGCCGAGCTCAAGGCCGAGCAGGCGCTGGGCCATGACAAGGGCACCGATGGCACCACCGTGCTGGAGTGGAAGGCCAATCCTGCGTCCAAGCCGCTGGCTGTCGCGGCCTGGCTGGCCGTGGGCATTCCGTTGGCGTGGGGCGTGTGGGTGACCCTGCAGAAGACGGCGGTGCTGTTTCATTGATGTAGACGTTTGAATCGGTGATGGCCCTTCGCGGCCGATGACCGCTCCTACGACACCCGTAGGAGCGGTCATCGGC